>JBMOIG010000012.1:0-56813 GCA_049317445.1 Myxococcota bacterium
TCGCCACTTACCGACCTGACCGCTCGCGATCCCCTTTGCGGGATCCTCACCCGCAACCCGGGTTCCGCCTTGACCGGTCGCGCGGCTGCGTGGTAGGAAGCGCGCCCAAACGGCCGGCCAACAGAGGCGGTTCGCTGAGAAACTCCTGTGGTTTCGCCGCTTCGCCCCTGAATCAGACATCGCCCCGCGCTCCGCTGCCAACCAGCCGAGCCCAGACCGCTTCGGACCCATGCCACAGACCCACACGCCATCGATTGTCGCCCAGGTCGAGCGCCTCCACGCCGTGGTGGGCGTTGCGGTATTTGCGGCGGCTTGGGCGTTCGCCTCTACCGACGTGTGGAGCGGCGTACTGACTGGCCTGTTGATCGGCGCCCTGAACTTCTGGCTGCTGGGTATGGTCACGGTCCGGCTGGTGGCCGGCGAGACCCGGACGCGCAACTCGGCCATCGGCTGGTTCGTCGTCAAGTTCGCCCTGTTGGGTGGCAGCATCGGCTTCGTCACCCAAGTGCTGGTTCCCGATGCGTTGGGGCTGCTGGGCGGACTGTCGCTGGCACCTGCCTGTCTGGTCGTCGTGCTGCTGTGGCGGCGCGGTCACGAGACTCCCGCCGTGTCGTCGCAGCCCGCAGCGACCGCGACCCCGCACGTCCCCACCGGACGCTCCACCCCCCACGAGGCGCACTGATGTCCCGGTCCTTCCGTCGCGCCTTCTCGGTGCTGGCGATCGCAACCTTCTGCATGGCAAGCGCAGTTCCTGCGCTGGCGGAAACCGCTGCGCCAGGTCACAGCGAAGGCGCACACGCAAGCCACGCTGAACTCTTCAGCTGGATGACCCTGTTCGTCGGGCCTGAAAACCAAAATGCGCTGAAGAACTGGCTGGCTGACAACGTCGCGCCCACCACCTTCATCGACAAGGCCGACTACCGCACCGCCGGCCACCTGTCGCACGTCTTCATGGCGTTCGTAGCCCTGCTGATCGTGCTCGCCACCGCCATCGCCGCTCGCCGCGCGCTGGCCCGCGATGCCGACGCAGGCGTACTGCCGTCGCGCAAGATCGGGCCGCTGCTGGTCTTCGAGATCGTCGTGGGCTCGGTGTGGAACCTGATGAAGGACATGATGGGCGCGGAGGAGGCGCGACGGCACTTCCCGATCGTCGCCACCCTCGCCATCTACATCTTCACGATGAACATCCTCGCGTTGATTCCGGGTGGCCTGCCCCCGACCGACAACCTGAACACCAACGTGGTGATGGCGCTGACCGTGTTCTTCGCGACCCACATCTCGGGCATTCGCGTCCAGGGGCCGATCGGCTACCTGAAGCACTTCGCCGGACCCATCGTCGCGCTGGCGCCCCTGATGATCGTCATCGAGATCATCAGCCACTTGGTGCGCCCCGTCTCCCTTTCGCTGCGTCTGCTCGGCAACATGACGGGTGACCACAAGGTGATGGAGATCTTCCTGGGCTTCCAGGTGCCTCTGCTGCCTTTGCCTGTCATGTTCCTCGGGCTGCTCGTGGCCACTGTCCAGACCCTTGTCTTCGTGTTGCTGTCCACGGTGTACCTGTCGATGGCGACGGCCCACCAGGACCACAGTGACGAGGCGCACGACCATCACTGAACCGGCGGGAGCGTCCGGCTTTTTTCCTTGGAGGATTCTTTCATGAACCTGAAGCGTATTGGGACGGCCGCGGTGGCCTTCGTGTCCGTGATGCTCGCGTTTGTCAGCTCGGCCTTCGCCCAGACGGCCGGCGCCGAAGCCGGTTCCAACGAGTGGTCGTTCAAGGCGGCCGTCGCCATCGCGATCGGCCTGGGCCTCGGCATCTCCGTCATCGGCGGCGCACTCGCGCAGGGCCGGGCAGCTGCCGCGGCGCTCGAGGGCATCGGCCGTAACCCGGCAGCCAGCAAGGAGATCTTCACTCCCCTGCTGCTGTCGCTCGCGCTGATCGAGTCTCTGGTCATCTACTCGCTCGTGATCGCGTTCATGCTGCTGGGCAAGCTGGGCTAGACCCGGCTTCTCCTTACCCTGACGCACGCGTGGACCGGCGCGGCCGCGGGCGGACATTTTGCCCGTAACCGTGCCGTGTGCCATGCTGGCGATTCATGCCTTTGCCCTCGCCCCAGCCCCAGGTCGTCGTCGTTGCGGATGACCCGATCGAAGCCGGGATGCTTGCCTTGGATCTCGTCCAAGCCGGCATCCCCGCCCAAGCGGTTCGCGACACCGCGGCCGTCTACCAACAGGTTCAGGCCTCGCCGCGCGACTACGTGGTCGTGGCGGCTCACCGCGATCTGGCGCAGACGGCAGAGGTCTACCGCAGCCTGACGGCGCGCGGCACCGACCCCGCCTTCGTCGCCGTGGTCTTGCGTGTGCAGCGTGAGGCGGCCGAAGGGTTGGCCCGCGAGGCTGGCTGGGCAGGCGTCGCCGTGCGGCCGGTCAATGCCGACGAGCTGGTCGGCATCGTGCAACACGCAGCCGCTCGCGGACGGCCGGAGCCTGACCGCACGTCTCGCGCCGGTTCGCTCGTCACCGAGCCGCTGCCGATCGTGCTCGCCGCCTTCCTGGATCGTCACCCCAAGGCAGGCTCGGGCCGGACGGTGTTGGTGCGGCTGGAGTCTGAGGGGCGGCGCGGCTTGGTTGCTGTGGTCGACGGCGAGCTGGTGCACGCAGAGGTGGACGGCGAGCGGGGACGCCACGTTCTGGAGCGACTGTGCTCGTGGCGGGAGGGCTCGTACGAGTGCGAACCCGCCCGCTACGAGGGATCCGCTTCGTTGATGGGCTCGTCGCTGGGTCTGCTGGCGGTGGCGCAGGAGTACGCGCGGCGAGTTGCGGAGGCGCGCCAGAGCCTTCCGGATATCGACTGCGTGTGGACCGTGCGGTGGGAGCGCGTGCGGCCGCTGCCCGTGGTGGCCGAGTCGCTGTTCCGCCGCATCGCCTCCGGCGTGGTGTTGGGCGACGCGCTGTCCGGTGACGGTGACGATGAACTCGAGGCTTTCGCCGCGCTTGAGGCCCGCATCAAGCGGGGAGCCGTGGTGCCCAAGATCGACTCGGCGCCGAGGCCGCCTCCCGGTGAAGCGCCGGCCCGAGTCACGACGCCGATACCTAGAGCACATCGAAACTCTTCCGGATTCTCAATCCCTGCGCCCGTTGAGACGCCGATCTCGCTCGGGGACCACCGACGCCACCCCATAACCAACATTTATCGTACGGGCGACGAGCGTCTGGCCCCCGGCTTTGAGGTGCGCCCCAGCGAGCCCAGCTTCTCGGCCCCGCCGTCGGACCTGCCACCGGAGTTGCCCAAGCGTCCGCTGTCGGGTGCGATTCGCCAGCCCACCCCGGTGTCAGGCTGGTTTGGCCTGCAGGTCGGCGACGAGGGAGAGTCCGTAGAGCTGCGTCACGAAGGGGGGTTACGCAGTGCGGTGCGAACGGACGGCCGAGATCGGCTGGTCGCGCCGTCCCATCGGGTGCCGTCGGGCATCACGTCGCCTTCTCTGGGCGAGCCGATCCGCGAGGCCTCCAGTCCGTACGCTTGGGTGCCGCCGTCGCCGGGTCCCGCCATCGATGACGAGGACGACGAGCCACTGCCCCGCGTCAGCCCACGCCGCTGGCCCTGGTTGGTCGCCGCGGCCCTGCTCAGTGCCGGCATTGCAGTGCTGCTGTGGCCGGTGGCTCCCCCGCCCGTCGTCGCGGAAGACCCCAAGCTGCGCGCCTACTTGCGGGCCAACGCCCTGATCGATGCCGGCCAGACCACGGAAGCCGTGGCACTGCTGCGCGAGCTGATGCGCCAACCCGACGTCGAGCCCGAAGCTGGCCTGCAACTGGGCGTGCTGGAGGCCCAGGCCGGTCAGTTCGAGGCGGCGCGGGCGCACTTGCTGGCCTATCTGGCGATTCCGGACGCCCGCCACGCTGGCCGCGCCCGTGCGGTGTACCAGCACTTGTTCGGCTCGTCCGCCACCGCGCAGGCGTCCGGCCCGCCCGGGGCGGCTGCACCATGACCATCGGACCGGTGCTGGGCATCGAGACCTCTTGCGACGAGACGGCCGTCGCCGTCGTGCAGCACGGCATCGTGCGCGGCAGCCGCATCGCCACCCAAGTACCGATCCACCTGCGCTTTGGCGGCGTGGTGCCTGAGATCGCCGCACGCAACCACCTGTTGACGATTCTGCCGACGCTGGAGGCCGCGCTGGACGATGCCCAGCTGACCCCTCAACAGTTGGGCGGACTTGCCGTGACGCACCGACCCGGTTTGGTGGGCGCACTGCTTGTCGGCATACAGACGGCGCGGACGCTGGCGCTCGCGTGGCATCTGCCGTTGGTCGGCATCGACCACATCGAAGCGCACGTCTGGGCTGCGATGCTGCGACCGCCCAAGGTCGAGGGCAACGCTTGGCCCAAGCCCAGCCTGCCGTTTCTGGCGCTGGCGGTCTCCGGCGGCCATACCAGCCTGTACCGCGTGGAAGGTCCCGGAAGTTCGATTCTTCTTGGCCGGACCTTGGACGACGCGGCGGGTGAGGCCTTCGACAAGTTCGCCAAGCTTGCTGGGCTGCCTTACCCCGGTGGGCCGTCGGTCGACCAGGGCTCCGAAGGCGGCAACCCGCGTCGGTTCGTGCTGCCGCGCGGGATGCTGGGGCGAGAGGACGCGGCGTTCTCCTTCTCAGGTCTGAAGACGGCGATGCGGCTGAAGATCGAGGCGTTGCGGGCCGAAGGACAGGTGCTGGAGGGCCAGCTGCTCAAAGACCTGTGCGCCTCCTTTCAGCACGCCGCGTGCGAACAGCTGGTGCGCGTGACACTGCGAACTGCCCGCGCCCACGGCCTGCGCCATGTCGTGCTGGCAGGTGGCGTGGCGGCCAACCGCGAGCTGCGTCGGCAGATGGGCGCGGCCTGCGAAGCGGCGGACCTGCGCTTCTGGCCGGTCCCCATGGCCTACTGCACCGACAATGCCTCGATGATCGCTGGGTTGGGAGAGGCGCTTCTGCTCGCCGGCCGCCGGGATGACCCTCACAGCTTGGACGCGGTGCCGACCGGCCTCGCGCGCCGCGGAACCTCCGCCTGACCGACCGGCGCGGGCTTGTGCCGCGACTCCGCCCCCCCGAGGTACCCCGTGGACCGCGCCCGCATCGCTCCCAAGAAGTCGCTTGGTCAGAACTTTCTGCACGATCAGAACGTGTTGCGCCGCATTGCCGAGTTGTCTCTGCCACCCGCCGGCAGCGACCTCATCGAGATCGGCCCCGGCACCGGCAACCTGACCGAGCACCTGCTGGCCGTCCGCGCCACCCGCGGTGAGGACCTGGGCCCGCTGCGAACCATCGAGCGCGACCGCCGCATGCGCGAGGTACTTGCGGAGCGGTTCGGCGACGCTGTGTCCGTGCAGGAAGCCGACGCGGCCGACGTGGACTGGCCCTCGCTGCTTGCGCCGTGCGGTCCCCGACCCACGGTAGTGGGAAACCTTCCGTATTACGCAGCGTTGCCGATCCTGTTCTCGCTGCTCGAGACCTCGCGACAACCCGCCCGACTGGTGATCATGGTGCAGAAGGAGGTGGCCGACCGTCTGGCGGGCCGCCCCAGTACGCCCGACTACGGTCAGGTTTCGGTCAAGGTGCAGCTTCGTTGTGACGTACGGCTTGCCTTCAAGGTCGGCCGCGGCGCCTTCACGCCCGCGCCCAAGGTCGAGAGCGCCGTGGTGGTACTGGAACCCCTTGACCAGCCCAGGTTTCCAGTGCCGGACTTGGGGCGGTTCTCTGCTTTGGTCACGGCTGGATTCGCCCAACGCCGCAAGACCCTGTCGAACAGCCTGACCTCGACGACGAAGCTGTCGGCGACGACGATCCGCCAGGCGCTGGGCGTACTTGGGCTGGACGAGCGGATCCGGGGCGAGGCGCTGTCGGTCGCGCAGTGGGCGGCTCTGGCCCGCGAACTGGACCCGGCGCTGACCGTCAACGGATAGAAGTCCTCGTCACCACGGCAGAATCGTCCACCCTCGACGCCAAGCGACCCACCGCAGCCGGGGGTCGGGGCGCACGACACACGGGTGTGCCACCCGCTCCAGCAACGGCAGGTCACTGTGGCTGTCGGTGTAGAACCACGCCGACGACAGATCGAACCCCTGTGCCTGCGCAAATTCCTCCGCACGCCGCAGCTTGGCGACGCCAAAGCACGCCTCGCGCGCCAGCCGACCGGTGAAGCGGCCGTCGGCGACCTCCAGATCGGTCGCCAGCAAGTGCGCCACCCCAAGCTCTGCCGCCAACAGCCGGGCGATGTACGGCGTCGAGGCTGTCAAGATCGCCACGCAGTCGCCCGCGCGCTGGTGCTCGCGCAGGGCAGCTCGCGCATGAGGGCAGATCAGCCCACGGACCTGACGCTCGAACACACGCACACACAAGGCGTGGACGTCGGCCTCCAGCGTCCCGGCAGCTTGCTGGGCGGCGGTGCGCGACAGGGCCTCCATGTCCACCAGATCCAAGCGGTACGCGGCCATCGACCACGCAACGCGGGCGAGCTGGCGACGACCCACCATGCCGGCGCGGTACTGTTCCTGAAAGTACAGGGTCGCGGTGTTGCGACGGACCAGCGTGTCGTCCATGTCGAAAAACACGAGTGTAGGCGCTGGCTTGGGTGTCTCCACGGTGGTGGGTCCTCGTGCGGCTACGGTCTGGTTTGCGGCAATGCGGTAGGTTCGGGCTGCGCGTCCAGTCGCCCCAACTCCAGCAGCAGTCCCTGCGAAGCCGCCACCCGACGCCGTTCGGCCGCCGACCGCCACGCCTGCGCGCCGTTGCGGATGTTGCCGACGTAGTACCGCAAGCCCACACCCAGCGCCAGCAGCGATGCGTCCAGTGCTGCGCCCTCGACCAGCAGCGCCGCCGTGCCTGCTTCCCATCCGCCGTTGACCAGCAGCGCCATCGCGCCATCGCCCGGGTCACCGCCCGTCGACTGACCCAGCCCCGGCAGCAGCCCGGACAGCCAACCGCCTATCGTCGCACGTGCTTCCGGGTCCAGGGCCAGCTCGTCGAGCTGCTGGGTCACCGCCTTCGGCAGCGGACCGTGCCACGCCTCCGCCACGCAGGTCCTCGAGAGCGTCCCGTCGTGCGCGTAGACATGCGCCAGACACTGCAACCGCTCGGCGAGCCGTTGCAACTCGGGAGTCGCCCCGAAGGCCGCGACGCGCCCAAACAGGTGCAGCGCCTCCGGATAGCCCTGGTGCCGCAGTCGCAATAGCGCCAGACGCACCCGGAGTTCGTCCGCCTGCTCGGGGCTCGGCTCGCGTTCGACCGCCAACGCCCAGACCCGCGCCGCCGTTTGCGGGTGTCCGGCCTCCACCAGTCGCTGCGCCAGTTGGTCGAGCCCCGCGGCGGACAGCGCGGCCGTTGGGTCCGCGACGTCAAGACGGTCGGACTCGGCGGCGGCTTCCTCCAGCAGGCCCAGATCCGACAGATAGCCAGTGAATCCAGATGCTTCCCCAGAGGCGTCGGCAGGTGCGATCAGCGACGGGCCGGGGTCCGCCATCGCCAACTCCGGCGCCACCAGCAGCGAGGTCACCAGAAGGATGGCAAGGCGGCGGTCAGCGATCGAGGCGTTCAGCCAGGGCACGGCGCACCTCCTCGCGAAACTCCGCTTGGACGCGATCGTTTTCCACACTCGCCCCCACCGCCGACCCGTAGACGTTGCCCAGATACAAGACGCCGGCGAGGGTGCCCGTCAGCCAGCCGCGCACCGAGCTCGTGCCGTTGCGGTCGAAACCGGACCACGCGAAGTACGCTGGCACGCCAACGAGCGGCAGCGTCATCAGCCCGTCCTGCCACCGCCCCACGTACACGCGACCCAGCCCGGGCACGATGGCCGACAGCGTCCCCGCAAGCCAAGCATGGTGGTAGGGCAGCTCGCGCGCGCGCGCCGCGCGCTGCAGGTCCTCGCGCGCCCAAGCGTCAACGGTAGCGTGCAGCGGCCGCGGCAGGGCGGCGACGCGGGCTTCGACGGCGGACCAGTCGCTGCCCCAAGCGGCGTGCAGCACCGGCGCGTAGCTCGCCAGCGCAAGGGCCGCTGCGGTTTCAGGGTCTTCGGCGGCGGAAGCATCTTGGGCGGTGCAGGCCGCCGGCAGCGGCGTTGGCGCCTGGGCGACGGCGGCAAGACACAGCTGAGCGAGACTTGCTGCGGGAAGATGACCTTGGGCGTCGCGGGCGCGGGGGTCTTCCAACAAACGACGGGCGGCGGCGGCGCGGCCGGAGCGGGAAAGGCAGCGGGCGGCGAGGGCAAACGCTGCGGGCCCATCGGCCGGCGTCTGATACGCGTGACGCAGTGCCTCGACCGCACATGCGTCGAAACGACCGAGCGACCGCAGCTCCTCGGCCAGAGCCAGGGGAGTCGCGGGACTTGACTGAGCGGCGACCGGACCGCCTGCGACCAGCGCAGAGGCAACGGCGACATACATCGCGGCGAGCAAGCGGGTCACGGCGCCCCCCGAAGCTCGCGGTCGGGCGGGTCGACAAGGCGCCCCGTGTCCGGGTCCACTGGGTAGTGGCCAACCGCAAAGGCGTGGTCGCGCAGCAATCGGTCCGCACCCATCAGCACGCCCCGCAGCAGGCCGTGGCGGGCGATGGCGCGTTCTGCGTAGCGCGAACAGGTCGGCTGGAAGGCGCACGTCGCCGAGTCCTGCGGCGACAGCACCCGGCGATAGAAACCGAAGAGCGCGCGCAGGGTTCCCGACGCCAGCCCACCGTCCCATCGCGACGGTTGGTGCTCGGCAGCGGCCGTCGGCGCGGCGTCCGGGGTCTGCAGCAGGAAGGCAACGGCCTGAGCCTGAGTCGGCGGCGCGGCACTTGCGGAGGAGGAAAGCGACGCGATCGCGACGGCGCACACCCCGGCAATGACGGCGGCCCCGCGGATCACCAGGTCACCTCGCGGATGCGAGCTCCGGGGGCGGGACGGGCGCAGGCGGCCATCGACGGGTCGGCTGCGGTGGGTGCTCGCAAGTCCGTGAGCGTCCACGATTCCTGTCGGGCGATCGCGCCGCCCTTCGCCCTTCGGTACACGGCCTGCACGCGCAGCGGCACCGTGACGGCCCCGAGTCGCTGGCGCCCGGAAAAGGCATAGCTGCGCAGTTCCAATCCCTTGACGTCGCGAAACACCACCTTGCGGGCACCGTCTACCCCTTCGGAGATGGCGACCTCGGCCCCCAACCCGGCGGCTTGCGGCAGCTGCCAGCGCGAGACCAGCACATCGCCGACACGCTTCTGCTCCACCAACCGGGAGGTGGACGGCAGGGCGCGGGCCGGCGACGCGAGCCCTGCAACCAGAGCGTCCAGCATCGGGGGCAACCCTTGGTCGCGGACGCTGGAGCGGGCGAGCAGACCCTCGTCGATGTAGAGCACCGTCAACCCATTGGCGCGCATAGCGAATTCCTGTCGCTGAGGATGGTCCACCCGAAGACAGGCCTCGCCGTCGCTGCCAAACAACAACCGGCCCGACGAGCGGTCGATGGGTGTGTTCAGACCACCAGAGACTTCGAGAGCAAAGTGGGCGACGAACGATGGCCCCGCCGGCAGGGTGCGCGAGGGCTCAGCGGCATGGGCAGAAGCGGAGGCTCCGGCCAGCAGCATCACCGCCAGAACCGACAAGGCCTCGTTTCGCAAAGCGAACTCCGGGTGCGCCATCTTCTTAGAAGCCCGTCTGGGGCGTTGCCGTCAGGGCGGCCGTCAACAGGATGACGCCTCCCCAAGACAGGCAACCGATGTACGCCGCCGATGTTTGCATCTGCAACGCGGTGTCGCGGTAGGCGTCGGCGTACGCTCGGGCATAGCTACTGGACTTGCCCGCTAGTCGCGCTGGCGGTGGGCTGGGCTCAACGGCGTAGGCCATCAGGACGCCGATCCACGTGAGCATGCAGCCGGCGGCAAACCACAGCGCGCCTTGCACGTCGGCGTCCGCGTCGGCTTCTCCATCTGCCACCGCCTGTTGAGCGTCCTGGGCCTCGAGGGGCACTGGCTCTGCGAGCGGCGGGTACTGCTGTGCCATGGCCTGTGCGGCGGGCATGACGACGATCCAGGCGGCCAGCAGGCAGCCGGTCCAGCGAGCTGGGGTGTGAGGCATGGGGTCTCCTCGGCGAGGTCAGGTCCGTGCGTGAGCGGACGCGCAACCGCCACTGTCGCAAGCACGCAGCTTCCCCGCAAGTCGCTGTGGCTCAGGCGACCACGCGTCGCTCCAGGCGCTCGGCAATGCGCGTCACGACCTCGTAGTGGATCGTGCCGACCCAGCCGGCCAGTTCCTCTGCGCTGATTCGGTCGCCCTCGCCGCCGTCTGGCGCGGCCTGACTGCCCAACAGAACGACCTCGTCGCCTGCCCGCACCCCTGACGCATCGGTGACGTCGATCATCGTCATGTTCATTGCGACCCGACCGACCACGGCAGCCCGTTGCCCACCGACCAGCACCTTGGCGACATTGGACAGCCCGCGATCGTAGCCGTCCGCATAGCCGACCGGCAGCACCGCCACCCGCGTCTCGCGCACCGTGCGGAAGGTCCGGCCGTAGCCGACGTATTCGCCGGGCGGCACCGCACGCACCTGCGCCACGGTTGTCTTCCACGTCAGAACTGGCCGCAGCTCCATGGGTTTGTGCCCCAGCTCGCACACCGACAGCCAAGTTTCCTTGGACGGCCACAGCCCATAGGCGCCAATGCCGCACCGCACAAGTCCTCCGCACACCTCTGGCCACAGCAGCAGGGCCGCCGTGTTGCTGGCATGGGCAAGCAGGCGGTCGTCCGGATGACCGGCAGGCGGCAAGTGCAGCGCGTCACGCACGGCTTGAACGCAAGCCTGAAAGCGCGCGAGCTGATTGCGCGCAAAGCGATGGTCGGTGGTGTCCTCGATGTCCGCGAAGTGGGTCGACAGGCCCTCAAGCTGTAGGTGCGGGTCTGCGCCGATCACCTGCGCCAGCTCGACCGCCGCGTCGTGTCGCAACCCCTGACGATTATTCCCTGTCTCGATCTTCAGGTGCAGCCGTGCCACCGTTCCCAGACGCGCCGCGGCGACCGAAGCCGCTTGGACCACGTCCGCGTCGTACACGACGAAGCGCGCGCCGTAGCCGATCGCCGCCTCTACCTGATGCGGAGGCAAGTAGCTGACGACGTACAGGGGATGGTCGATGCCCGCCTCGCGCAGGGTGCGAATCTCCGCCAGGTCGGCCACGCCCAACCAGTCGACGCCCGCAGCGGCGAATTCCCGCGCTGCAGCAACCAGACCGTGGCCATAAGCGTTGCCCTTGACCATCACGCACAGCAACGGCGGGCGACCGCCCTGATGCAGAGCTCCCGCACGCAGGACAGCGACGTTGTGGCGCAAGGCGGCCTTGTCGAGCTCAATCCAAGCCAAGGGTGCGGAAGAGTCCATAGCATGTCCAACCAGTTCAAGGGGAGGGGAGCGTCACCGGGCAGATGAGTCACTGGGGAGGTGTCGGGCGTCGCCGGCGAATCGGGCGACCAGATCGTAGGCCTGCAGGTCGGCTTCGGCGGGAATGCCCAGACGGGAGCGGAAGACCCCGTTGCCATCCGTGACGGCAAAACCCAACAGCCGTCCCTGCAGGGGGCGAGCGGGATCGATCAGCCAGATCTCGATCGGTTGCCTGCCCAGACGACCGCCCGGGGCGGTGCGGAAGGCGCCCGCGACCTCCAGCGTCTCTCCGACCCACGCAAGCGGGGCCGCGGTGGACAGGTCTGTGGCCGTGGCCTTGCGGCGGTCGTCGGGACCGGGCGCCGAAGGCGGACCGAACGTCGGCGGCCGGATCGGCGCGGCCAACCGCTCTGCCCGCTGCCGCAGCCACGCCCGGCGCGCCTCGGCTTGGGTTGCCACTCCCGTGCCCGTGTTGCCGACGCCCGTTGACGACGCCGACCCCGACAAGCCTCCTGGTGCACCTTGGGCTGACGCCGAGCGGGCATCAGGTCCCAGCATCTGTTCGGCGCCCCGCACCTGACGCGCACCAGCCCATGAGCCGACCGGCTGACCATCGGCGGTCACACGCCCCGACCCTGAGGTGTAGGCAGGCGGCCGCGGGAATGGATCGCCATAGGCCGGCTGGTGCAAGTGCTTGTTTCGCGCCGCGTGCAGCTCGAGCGAGTCCGAGCCGCCGCCCAAGTCGATGCGCTGCCACGCCCCGTCACCGTTGGCGCCCGGCGTCCAAGCCTCGATGAAGGCATGGGCATCGTTCATCACGTAGTGCGCAGGAATGCCCAGCGAGTGCGCCATCACCAGAAAGCCGAGCGAGCGGTGACGACAGACCCCCTTCTGCGCCAGCACCAGATCAGCCAGCGGGTCGCCGCCGGGCAGGCCCGGGGTCCCCGGCTCAAACGAACGGAACCACTCCGTCAGCTTCATCAATCGTTGGGTCCGCGGCTGTGCGGGCGAGACCCCCATCGGCTCCCACAAGGCCTTGGCCCGCGCCTGCAACCCCGGGTCCAAGGTCGGGCGTTCCGGATCGTCGCGTCGCTGGGTCAGGCCGACCGGGGCGCCAAAATAGTCCGACGGCGCGTCCATCAGGAATCGCAAATCGACCTCTGCAGCTTGCGGCGACGCCACTGAGAAGTTGCCGGCGGCGTCTCGCCACAGCTCCAGCGGCACCGAGGGGCTGGCCTGCCACTCCAGCACCCGAGAGGTCGGCGCCACCGACGGCAGCGGCGACCGCTCGCCCGGCGTGACCACCAGACGCACGTGACCCCAGAACAGCTCGCGCCCCGGCTGCGGCTGCGACGGCCCAATGGTCACGCGCTGCAGACCCCGACCACTCTGAGCCAACGTCACGTCGGGGCGTACGGTGTCGAAGGCAAGCTCGCGCTTGAACGGAGCCACCGAAGGGTCGAACACGACGGTGTAGTGCAGCTCGCTGTCGGCACCCGTGCGGCGGTCCAGCCCGACCCGCGGTGTCGGGGACGGTCGATAAACGGGCGTATCGTCTCCGGGTTTGGCGGGCTCAGGACGCGCCACCGTGCCTGACGCGGTCTGGATCGAGGTGGGCAAGCCACTCGAGTCGCCTGAGCGAGTCACCTTGTCGGACCGCACATCGGGCGCTCCGGGCGGCAACGGCTCGTGCAGAATCGGCCCCGCCGACTGGGATTGGGCCCCCGCGCAGGGCAGCGACAGGACGATGATCGCCCAGCCCGAGACCCGAATTGCGCGCCGCCATCCTGACATCCGACTTTCTCCCCCGAGCCAAACCGCAAGGCTAGCCTCGTTGACGCGCGAACGCACCTTTTCGGTCCCCGCTGCGTTTGCGGGACGGAGACTCGTGTGTGCCGCGGCAAAGCCCGGCAACACTTCGCGTCGGTCCCCTCTGCCACACCCGGAGTCGTCGAAGGGGGCCACCAAACCCCAGAGCCGCCCCGTGCATCGCTGTGCGGTGGCGGCACTCCTCCCGAGTCGATACGCTTCGCCCGCTCCATCTGGAGGAGTGCATGTCGTTTCGGTCCTATTCCCCGCAAGTCTGTCGCCCCCACGCGGGCTTGCCGCTCGCGTTCGCCCTTGCGCTTTGGGCCGGGACGACGCTTGGCGCGACCGCAGCGTCCGCTTCCGTGCCCCCCGACCACCAGCGACCGTTGCTGACGCCCGCCGAAGAGGCCGCCTGGCTGGCCCAACTGGTCGACGAGAGCCCCCACCGCCGGATGCTGGCCGAGGCCCAAGCGCTGGGGCTGTTGCCACCAGCCGAACCCGCCAACCTGTCGAATGCTCTGCCCTTCGTGCCGCCCCCACCGTCGCAGGCCCAGCCCGCCAAGCCCGGCCGTCAGGTGCTTGGCTACCTGCCGTACTGGACGATGAAGACCGCCGTGCTGCCTTGGGACCAACTGACGCAGCTGGGCTACTTCTCCGCCGGCCTGAACGGCAACGCCACGATCGGCACGACCCAGAACTGGGGTGGCGCGAATGCCAAGGCGCTGGTCGCCGAGGCGCACTCGCACGGCGTGCAGGTTGTGCTGACGATCACGCAGTTCGACTCGGCCTCGATCTCCCAGATCCTGTCGACCGCCGCGACGCGGACCAAAGCCGTCAGCGCCATCGTCGATCTGGTGATCGCGGGCGGCGGCGACGGCGTGAACATCGACTTCGAAGGCCTGCCCAAGGCCGACCGCGACAAGATGAACGCGTTCATCGCCGAGCTGACAACCGCCTTCCACACCCAGCTGCCCAACTCCGACGTGACCCTCGCAACCCCCGCCGTCGACTGGTCCGGCGCGTGGGACTACCAGTACCTGGCCGAGCACTCCGATGGCCTGATGGTCATGGCGTACGGTCTGCACTGGACGGGAGGAGACCCCGGCCCCAACTTGCCGATGGGGGCGAAATCCCCTTGGAAACACAAGACGTTGCAGTGGATCATCGACGACTACATCGCCTACGCCAAGCCGCAAAACACGCACAAGCTGCGCATCGGCCTGCCGCTGTACGGCCAACAATGGCTGGCGAACTCCGACAAGACCGGCGCGGCCAAGGTCGCCAAGGGCAACTCGATCTTCTTCGACAACGGCATGACGCTGGCTGAGTCGCTCGGCGGCTGGCAGTGGGACGACGCAAGCCAGAGCTCGTGGGTCGTCGAGAAGCAATCGCCCTGCAGCGTCTCCGGGGCAGCGACCTGCTGGCTGCAAACGTGGTCTGACAACCTGCAGGCGTTCCAGCTTCGCGCCGACTACCTGGACCAACGCGACGTGCACATGGGCCTGTGGGCCCTCGGCTACACGGACAAGCACCCGCAAGTCTTCGAGATCATCGACGCTTGGCAGGCCAAGGGCGACCCGGTCGTTGCCGACCCCGGCCCAGACGTCAGCAGCGATGTGGGCCCCGACACCATCGACACGCCCGACATCCCGGCCGAAGTGGTCGTGGACATCACCCCAGACGTTGCCCCGGACCTGCCGCCAGACGCAGACGACGTGACGCAGCCGGACGCTGTCCCGGACCTGCCGCCCGACGCCCCGCAGGACGTCGCCCCCGACGGGCCGAAGGACGCTACGGCGACTGCCGATGGCGGAGAAGGCGACAACCCGTTCCGCTACTGGCCTGACATCGTCAAGGACACGGCGCCAAACGTGAAAATCGTGTACGTCGCCGCACCCGGGGGCTGCTCCGCCGGGTCGCCGGGTGGCACTACCGCAGGCTACGGCGCCGGGCTGCTGCTCTTGGCCTTCGCCCTGCGCCGCCGACGCGCTCCTGGGCCGTCCCGCCGCTGATTTCCGACTGGTCCGGCTTGCCCTGCGGCCGATCCGCGGTCCGTCCATCGACTTGCGCCACGTCGTTGCCTACCATGGTGAGCCGTGGAAGCCTCCCTCACCACCGCACTTGCCGTCGTCGCCGTCTGGGGTGCCCTGTGGGGCTCGTTCCTCAACGTCGTGGTGTACCGCCTGCCCCGCGGCCGCAGCGTGGTCCGTCCGGGTTCCGCCTGCCCTTGCTGCGCCAAGCCGATCGCGCCTTGGCACAACGTCCCCGTGCTGGGATTCCTTTGGCTGGGCGGCCGCTGCGCCCACTGCCGACAGCCCATCTCGTGGCGGTATCCGGCGGTCGAGGCCCTGTTCGCCCTGCTGTGCGTCGGTCTCGCGCTGCCCTACGTTCAGGCCGTCCTGATCGACGGCGCGGCTTGGCGGCCGGCACTGACCGCAGCGCTGGGCGAGCAGGGATTCTCCTTTGCGCTGGTGGCCTTGGCGCTCATTGACGCCGAAACCTTCCAGATCCCCGACGCGCTCAGCCTGCCGCTGCCACTGCTGGGCCTTGCAGTAGCCGTGGGTGTGGGCGACCTGCGCGGCGTTTCCTGGGCCTCGTCGGCGAGTGGCGCATTGGTCGGCGCCGGAGGCCTGTTTGCGCTGCAGTGGGGCTATGCCGCGGCCACAGGACGCGAGGGCTTGGGGACCGGAGACGTCAAGCTGCTGGCGGGCATCGGCGCCTTCGTTGGCCTGACGGCGCTGCCATTGGTGCTGCTGGCAGGGGCGTTGCAGGGCTTGCTGTTCGGGCTCGCCTACGCCTTTGCCACCCGCGGCCGTGCCGTGACTCAGCGGGGCCTTGCGTCGCTGCGCTACCTGGCCTTGCCGTTCGGCCCGTTTCTGGCACTGGCCGCGCTGCAGTGGCTGCTGCTGCATCGGGCGATCGAGCCGGTGGTCTTGCGGTGGCTCGCCGGGTCATGACCTGCCGCGCGTCCAATCGGGCGGCCGCGTGCCCAGGAATCGACGCCGTCAGCCCCACTTCCGGCCGCGAAGACCCGCGCGTGAAGCGTCCGCAACATTGACCGTGCGGGTCGCCTTTGCTATACCCGCCCGGCCCCATACCCGGCACAGGGCATTGGTTTGGCTTTGTTATGCAAATTCAACGGTCTAGCCGCCGGCCCGGCCCTCTGGCCACCCGGCGCGACCGACAGGCGAGACGATGACTGACCTCTTGTTGAACGGCGCGATGCGTGTAGGCAGCTGGCTGGCACAAGGCGACGCCAACAGCGCGGTGGCGGATGCGGCGGCTCCTGCGGGTGGCCCAGCAAGTGCCGCTCCGACCGGCGGCGGCGCCGGCGGGTTCGCACAAATCCTTATTTTCGTGGGAATTTTCGTGGTGTTCTATCTGTTGGTGCTGCGGCCCCAGCAGAAGCGCGCCAAGCAGCACGGAGCCTTCCTGAGCGACCTGAAGGTCGGCGTCCGCGTCGTCACCACCGGCGGCATGTTCGGCAAGATCGTCGCGCTCGAAGGCAACGAGGCCAAGATCGAGATCGCCGACAAGGTCGTCATCCGCATCCTGAAGAGCCAGATCGCTGGCGCCGAAGCCAACGCCGCCGAGGCCGTCGCCAACACCACCGCCCGCTAGCCGTACCCGGCTGACGCCCGGCGCCGATCGCGGCGACCGCCGCGGCAGCCCACCCGAGGGAAGGCGCCCCCACCGGCCGCGCCAACCGTCCCGGAGCCACCGCACATGGACAAGAAATTCAACTGGAAGGTCTGGACCACCGTCGGGTTCGCCGTGATCGCGATCCTGCAGCTGCTGCCGACGTTCGTGCCGGATCTGCCGGATTTCTACACGAACCTGTTCGACAAGCAGCTGAGCTACGGCCTCGACCTGAAGGGCGGCCTCGAGCTGCGCTACACCGTCGACTACAAGCGGGCCATCGGCGACAACACGCTGCGTCTGCGCGACGGCCTGACCGAACGGCTGGGCGAGGCACACGCGAAGACCAAGAAGCTCGACTGGGCGACGCTGTCGCAGGCGCAGAAGGACGAGATCCAGAAGCGCTTCGACATC
Organism: Myxococcota bacterium; assembly: GCA_049317445.1. Classification (GTDB taxonomy): domain Bacteria; phylum Myxococcota_A; class UBA9042; order UBA9042; family UBA9042; genus CAJBNH01. The sequence continues at coordinate 17,231 of JBMOIG010000012.1, forward strand.
ACGCGCATCGACTTCACCACGCTCAACGTGGCGTTCGAGAACAAGGAAGACGTCGAGCTGTTGAACGGCGATCTGATGAACACCATCAGCGGCGACTTCAACATCGCTGGCGCGGGCGATCAGGCCAAGCGCGTCTCGATGTCGGACAAGAAGGTCCTCGAACTGAAGAAGACCATCATCGAGCAGACGCTGCAGGTGATCCGCAAGCGCGTGGATGCATTCGGTCTGGTCGAGCCCGACGTCCGCCACTCGGGCGACGCAGATGTCGACTTGCAGCTGCCCGGCCTGTCCGATCGGCAGATGCGTATGGTCCGCGAGCGCGTCGGCCAGGCGGCCCAGCTGACCTTCCGCATGGTGGTGCGCGAGGCCAAGCCGTTTGACGACAAGTCCCCGGACCTTCAGGCCTTCAAGGCCGCCAACGCCGAACAGGCCAAGACGCTGGCGCTGGTCCCCGGATCTGCGGGCGCCTACCTGCGGGCCGAGAAGAAGAGCGAGCTCGTCCGCTTTGTTCGCAGCCTGCAAGAGAAGGACCCCGCGTGGGGTGCCAACCTGATGATCGGCTACGAGTTCATCGAGAACAAAGACCAGCTGACCGGCCAAGTGACCGAGAAGTACTGGCGAACCTGGAACCTGACGCAGCGCGCGGAGCTCAGCGGCGACAACCTGGCACGCGCCAACCTCGGCTTCGGCGAGAAGGGCGAGCCCGTCGTCAACCTCGAGTTCGACGCCGCCGGTGGCCGCATCTTCGGCGACCTGACTGAGAAGAACGTCGGCAACCTGATGGCCATCATGCTGGACGAAGACGTCAGCTCGGCGCCCGTCATCCGCGAGCCAATCCGCGGCGGTCGCGCCCAGATCACGCTCGGAAAGGGTGCATCGGCCCAGGTCATGCAGGAAGAGGCCCGCGCGCTGGTCACCGTGCTGAACAACGGCGCCTACAAGGCCCCGGTCATCAAGGTCCACGACATCGAGGTCGGTCCGTCGCTGGGCGCCGACGCCGTGGCTTCCGGTCTGCTGTCGATGGCGGTGGGCGTCCTGCTCATCATCGCCTTCATGATCTTCTACTACCGTCAGGGTGGCCTGATCGCCGACTTCGCGCTGCTGCTGAACATCCTGCTGCAGCTGGGCCTGCTGGTGGCGTTCAACGCCGCGCTGACCCTGCCCGGCATGGCTGGCCTTGCGCTGGTGACGGCGATGGCGGTCGACGCGAACATCCTGATCTTTGAGCGCATCCGCGAGGAATTGCGGTTGGGTCGCAGCGTTCGGGCGGCCGTTGAGCTGGGCTACGGCCACGCCTTCTGGACGATCTTCGACTCCCACTTGACCGCCGGCATGGCTGGTCTCGTCTTGATGATGTACTCGTCGGGCGCCATCTACGGCTTTGCGGTCACGCTGCTCATCGGCATCGTCACCTCGATGTTCACGTCGATCGTCGCTACCCGAGTCATCTACGACTACTTGCTCGACCACGGCAAGCTCAAGCATCTGTCCGTCTAGCCCAAGCCAGCGGCCCCCCACTCGAGCCCCTTGCGCGACCCGTTCCGGAGCACTCCAGCCATGCAGCAGCAGCACAAGCACTTCACCCTGTTCAACCCCGATGCCAACTTCGACTTCGTCGGACGGCGTCGCTTCTTCTACGCGCTGACGGGCATCGGCATGCTCGTGTCGCTGGTGTCGCTTTCGACCATCGGCTTCAACAAGGGCATCGACTTCAAGGGCGGCACCAAGCTGATCGTCTCGTTCACGAACGAGGCTCAGGTCACCCGCGTCGGGCTGCGCGCCGATATGGAGAAGGCACTGACGGCGGCCTTGGGGCACGAAGCCGGTCAGGTCGAGGTGCAGGAGTTCGACACCGGCTCCGGCGGCTCCCGCGATCGCCAGCACTTCGTCGTCGTGACAGAAGTGACCTCGCTGGTCGCCAAGAAGGCCAAGGACACGCTGAAGAAGCAGATCATCACCGCGTTCGGCCCCAACACGATGGTCAACTGGGCTGCCGAGGGCGAGGACCGCGCCGACATCCAGCTTGCCGAAAAGAAGCCCATCCCGGCGACTTATGAGACGCTGAAGAAGATGTTTGCGGACGCCGGCTTCCCGCAGGTCACCGCCAGCTCTGGCGTCGAGCAAGTGCTGGACAACGAACTGTACCGTCAGCTCGAGATGAGCCAGACCGAAGAGAAGAAGACCCAGACCCAGCTGGCAACGGAGGAGCAGAACCTGCGCGCCGCCAAGGTGCAGAAGCTGCAGACCGAAAACGACATGAATTACACCGTGGTCGTGCAGGAGTTCCGCTCGAAGCTCGAAAACACGGTGCGCGAGAAGTACGGCAAGGCCTTCATCGGCGTCGAGTCGTCCACGTCGGTTTCGCCCTCCGTCGCCGGTGACATGCTGGCTCAGGGTCTGGTAGCGATCCTCTACTCGCTGATCGGCATTGTGCTGTACATCGTGCTGCGATTCGACGTCCGCTATGCCCCCGGCGCGTTCATCGCCCTTGCCCACGACGTGCTGTTGGTCATCGGCGCGTTCTCGCTCGCGCAGGTCAAGTTCTCGATGCCCGTCATCGCCGCCGTGCTGACGGTCGCCGGTTACTCCATCACCGACACCATCGTCGTGTTCGACCGCATCCGTGAGAACCAGAAGCAGTTCCCCGGCGTGCCGATCGAGACCGTGATCAACGCCGCCATCAACTCCACGATGTCGCGTACCGTGCTGACGTCGTTGACCACGATGCTGGTGTCCGGCGCGATCTTCCTGTTCGGCGGCGGTCTGATCCGCGACTTCGCCTTCGCGATGGTCATCGGCGTCATCGTCGGTACGTTCTCGTCGATCTGCATCGCCTCGCCGATCTACCTGTTCTTGCACCATCGGATGGAGAAGAAGGCTTCCGTCACGCCCTCCAGCCCGGCCGCCGCGCGCGCCTAGACCCGCAACCTCTCTTCCACGCCGCCCTTCTTCCCGGCGCCAACGGACCTGCCGATGGTGGCCTCGCCGCTGCGTTGGATTCTGGTCGAGCCCGACCCGCAGGCCGTTGCGGCGCTGGTCGACACGCTGGGGCTGGACCCGCTGCTGGCGCGGCTGCTGGTCAACCGTGGTCACGCCACTCCTGAGGCAGCGCAGGCGTTTCTTGCCCCGTCGCTGCGCGACCTTCCCGACCCGATGACGATGGCCGACGCCCAAACCGGCGCCGACTGCATCGCCCAGGTGATCCAGCGCCGCGGTCGCATCTGCATCTACGGCGACTACGACGTCGACGGCATCAGCGCGTCGGCCCTGCTGCACGAGTTCTTTCTGCTGCTGGGTGTCGAGACCCGCGTGTTCCTGCCCGACCGCTTCCGCGACGGTTACGGCCTGAACGGCGACCGGCTGCGTGAGCTGGGGGACGAGGGCTTCGACCTGTTCATCGCGGTCGACTGCGGCTCTCGCTCCGTCGACGAGATCGCCGCGGTGCGAGCGCGCGGCATCGAGTTCGTCGTGTGCGACCACCACGCGTTGGGGCCAGAGCACCCGCCGGCCACTGCATTCCTGAACCCGCACCGGCTGGATTGCCGCTATCCGGACAAGCACTTGAGTGCAGTCGGTGTGGCGCTGGTGCTGGCGCAGGCGACCCGCCGCGCGCTGCAGCTTCGCGGCATCAATACCGAACGCATCGACCTCAAGGGGTTGCTGGAGTTCGCCGCGCTGGGAACCATCGCCGACATGGTGCAGTTGCGCGGCGTGAATCGGATCCTGTCGTGGCACGGGCTGCGGCTGCTGGGCACTTCGACTCGCCCCGGCATCCAGGCGCTGGCCGCTCAAGCGGGACCGCGGGAAGGCGCCAGAGCGGACCGGGTGGGCTTCGACCTGGGACCGCGCATCAACGCCGCCGGTCGGGTCGCCGACGCCCACACCGCCTTCCGCCTGCTGACCACCCGACTGACCGACGAGGCCACCACCTTGGCCGCTCGCATCGAGGTCGAGAATAACCAGCGCCGCACCCTGCAAGCGCATGTGGTTCAGGCGGCGCTGCTGCGGGCCGAGACGCAGGTCGGACGCGAGGACGCCATCGTGGTGGCCGACGTCGACTGGCATCAGGGTGTGGTGGGCATCGCGGCGTCCAAACTCAAGGACGCGCTGGGCGTTCCGGTGTTCGTGCTGGCGGTCGACCCGGACGGCCTGGCGCGAGGCTCTGGGCGGTCTGTCGTCGGCTATGATCTGGTCGAGGGGCTGCGCGCGTGCTGTGGCGACGGACTGGCGGAACGGTACGGCGGGCACGCTTTTGCGGCCGGTGTGACGATCCGCGCCGACCGCATCGAGGCATTCCGCGAGCGCTTGTGTCGCCACGTGGCCGAAGTGCTGCCCGCCGACCAGCGGGGTGAGGTGGTGCCGATCGACGCCCCCGTCGTCCCCGGTGAGGTGTCGGTGCAGACCGTCGACCAGATCGAACAGCTCGAGCCGTTTGGAAAAGGCAACCGACGCCCGCACTTCCTGCTGCGTGACGTTCAGGTCGCCGAGTTCCAGATCGTGGGCAAACAGCGCGACTGGGTGCGCGGCAAGGTGGTGGTAGCCGGCGGGCGCCAAGCGCTGTGGGCACGAGAAACGCTGCCGTTCTTCGGACCCTTGCGCGTGCTGGAGGGCCTGCAGCGCGGCGACCGCTTCGACGGCGTCATCAAGCTGGAGCGCAACTCGTTCCAAGGCAAGTCGACACTGCAGGCGACGGTCGAGGCGGTGCTGCCCCCCGGTACGCCGATCGACACACGGTCTGCGTCCCCAGAGTGACGCGACGCCGCATTTTTCTTCGCCTCTCGCGTTTCCCCGGTTAGGCTCGCCCGCGCCGCCTCCCGGGTTCGGGGGCGTCCTGCGCCGCACATCGCGGCCCCCACCCGGAGACGCCTCGGCATGACCGACTCGGCCGCCCTCACGCTTCGCACCGCCCCCCGATCGCTGCCGCCGACGCCGCGCCGTTGGTCGCTCGCGCTGGTGGTCCTCGCCTTTCTGCTGCCTGAGCTGGCCCCCGCCGCGGTCGCCGCCAGCCGTCCGCTGCCCCAGGCCGTCGCCGCAGGATCTGCTGCCATCGCCAGAAAGGCCAAGGCCAAGAAGAAACCGCGCAAGGTTCCGCGCCGACGGGTCGCGCACCGCGTCGTCGCGCGCAAGACGGTGGTGCTGGCGCCCAAGGTCCACAAGGCCGCCGCACCTGCAGCGGCTGACACGCCCGAGCCGGACCCCGAAACCGATGTCGTCGAAGACCTGCCCGCCGCCGGTAGCGCCCCACAAGGCCGCGCGACTCCTGCAGAACTGACCCAGATCCTCCGCGATGCCCCGGGCAGGCCGCTGGCCGTCGCGCTCATCGTCGATGCCGCGACCGGCGAGGTGGTGCTGGATCTGGACGCCGGCAAGGCCGTCTACCCGGCGTCGGTCGCCAAGCTGTTCACGACTGCGGCGATCCTGCGCTCGTGGCCTGCAGACAAGGAGCTGGTGACCGAGCTGCGCTCCAGCCCCACGGTGCAAGGTCGCGCTGAGCAGGTGGCGGTGGTGGGCTCGGGCGACCCGACGCTGAAGGTGCAGGACCTGGCGGTGTTCGCCGAAGCCCTGAAGAAGCTGGGAGTTTCGCGCATCGGTCGGCTGATCGTCGATGGTGCTGTGTTCGACGACCGGTCCCCTCGGGGTTTCGACGAGAAGCAGACCGACGCGGCTTTCCGCGCACCGGTCGGTGGCTTCCAGGTCGAAGGGTCGACCGTGGCCGTGGTCGTTCGCCCGGGGGTGCAGGTAGGCGATCCGGTGCGCGTGGACGTCACCCCGGCGTGCGGCAAGGCCGTGGTGATCCGCAACGAGGCGCGAACGGTCAAGGGCCGGGCCAATGGCGCGTCGGTGGGGATGCACTCGGCCGGGCGACAGACCGAGGTGGTGATCAAGGGAGCTGTGGGCGTCAACGGCAGGTTGGTCGGCAGCGGACGACGGCGGGTGGCGGACGCAACCTATTTCGCCGCGGGTGTGTGGCGGGCGGTGCTGGAGGAGCGCGGCATCGCGGTCGATGGCGAGACCGTCTTCGCCAAGGCGTCGGCCGAGTTGCCCGTGGTCGCGACGCGCAAGTCACCGACCTTGCAGAAGATCGTCACCGTGACCAACAAGACCTCGCACAATGGCTATGCCGAGACGCTGTTCAAGCTGTCGGCCGTCGCCCACGGCCATGCCCCGGCGACCGCGGAAACGGCTGAGGCGTCAGCCCGCAAGGCTCTGGACGGACTGGGGATTCGCTGGGAGGCCGTCAAGCTGGGCAACGGCTCTGGCTTGTACCACGCCAATCAGGTCACGTGCCGTGCGGTGGTCGACCTGCTGCGCGGCATGGCAAAGGACTCGACCGGAGCGAACTACCGGCAGTCGCTGCCCATCGGCGGCGTCGACGGCACGCTGCGCGGGCGGCTGCATGGGACCATGAAGGGCCGCGTGCAGGCCAAGACCGGAACGCTGGACGACGTGGTGGGGCTGGCGGGCTACTTGCAGGCGCCGGACCGCAACTACGTGTTCGCGATGTTCTTCAATCGGGTCAAGGGGTCCGCGGGGCCGCTGCGGGCGACGCAGGATCGGGTGCTGCGGCGTCTGTCGGGGCAGTAGCCCCCGGGGCATCGGCCGCAGGCGCCGTGGGTGTGGCGTCGTCCGCGGGCAGGAACTCGATCGTCGTCTTCAGGCCATCGACGCGCTTCTTCAGCTCACCCGTCAGCGCGTGCTTGGGTCCGGCAATCCGTTGAGCCTGCTCGCAAGCCGCCAACGCGCGCTGCAAGGGAGCCCGCTCGTTGGTCGCAACCGCCTGAGCGACCACGCAGCGGTTGTAGTGGCCCTCGATGCGCTCCACCGCCGCCACCTGATCCAACAGCGCAAGGGCCTGCAGGCCGACCTTGGGGTCGTCGCTGGTGCGGCGCAAAGCCACCGGCCGCGTCACGCGCGCCCAATAGTTGGCCGGGTCACGCGACAAGACCTGGTCCAGCAGGGCAACGGTCGCCGAGAAGTCCAGGCTGCGGATGGTGATCGCGGCGGCATTCAGCAGTGGCTCGACGGCCGTGGGGTCGCCGTTTGCGGCCTCCTGGAAGGCCAGCAGCGCCTCGCGGGTGTTGCCCAGCGCGCGGTGGGACTGACCGACCATGTTCCACAATTGCGCGGACTTGCGAAGCTCAGGAGCGACCTGCATCGCCACCGTCGCAACGACCAGCGCCTCGCGGTGCTGCCCCAGCGCGTGGTGGGCAAGTGCGAGGCGCAGCCAGGCCGCCTTGACCTCGGCAGGAGTCTCCTTGGTCGTCTCGGCGGTCTTCTCGGCTGGCGCGATGTCGTCTTCGCCCACCTCACCCGTCGAGAACTTGAACAACTGCAACTGTAGATCGCGAATGGCATCGGCGGGTTTCTGTGGGTCGCTCCACTTGATCGGCGCCACATCGACCGTGAACTCCTTGATGTCGGCCTGCTCTGCAAAGCGCGAGTCCAGGATCTTGAGGTTGTCGCGGGCTTCGGCCCAGTAGGAGTCGAACGCAAAGATCTCGCCGGCCTTCTTTAGCGCCTCGCGATAGCGCTCGATCGCGGTTTCCTCGTGGGGGCGCGCCTTGTCGGCAAGCTGGGTCTGCCACTCCAACGCCAGATCCCCCTTGAAGGCTGGTGGCGGAGGCAACTTCTTGATTTCGTTGGCGATATCCTGATAGATGCGGCCGCGCCGCGAGGCCGCCGCCGAGACCCAGCGGGGATTCTTGGTCGACTCGACCGTGATGTAGTAGGTCTCTGCACCCTTGGCCAACGTGGCCTTCTTGGCGGCAAGGTCCACCGCAGCTTTCAGGTCGCGCGGGCTTCCCTTCAGCGCGCCTACCTTGGCGTACTCGAGCTCGCCGGTCATGAACAGAGCCTGCGCGATCGCCTCGCGGCCGATCTCCGGCAGCGAGACGGGCGGGGTCGCGTCCGAGAGTTCCTTGGCCTGTCGCAAGACCTCGTCGAACAGCTTGCGGCCCTTGTCGCCCACGCCCAGCTTGGCTTGCGCCGTACCGGTGTTGACCAGCGCTGCAAGGCGCAAGTGGGTCGGGATCGACGTCGACCGCTTCAGGAACTTGTCCGACGCGCGCAAAACGCCCTTCCAGTCGCCCTTCTTGATGTACTGCTCGGTCACGTCGTAAGCGGCTTGTGCGCGGCGGTCGGGGCTGCAGCGCTCTTCCTTTGCGCCGTCGTTGGCGCAGTGCTCCAGGAAGGCCTCGCCGTTTTCAACCACCTTGTCGAACTGGCCCAACTTCTCGCGAATGACACGGGCCGTGGCCAAGGCTTGCGGGATCAGCTTGCTGGTCGGATACGCCCGGACGAACTCTTCGTAGGCGGTGGCAGCCTCGTCGAACGACGCGCACTCCCGGTAAATCTCTGCGATCTCAAACACGGCTTGCGCAGCGCGCGGGTCCTGCGGATAGACGCGGGCGAGCTCGTGGTAGGTCGCGATCACGTCGTCACGCCGCTTGGCCTCGCGGTAGAAGCGGGCGGCACCGGCCATCGCGCGGGGCGACTGCGGGCTGTCGGGGAAGGCCTTGGCATAGCGCACCAGACACTCGGCAGCCTGAATCGGTGTTACCTTCAATTCCAAGCACTTGTTGTACTCCTCGTTGGACTTGATCTCGGTCAGCGTCACGCCCAGCGGCCCCTGATTGAAGCGCGGGTCGACGATCAGCGTGTTGGTCCACGCGATCAGGCTCTTGCCGTCCTGGTTCAGGTTGAAGGCCGACAGCATCAGGCGCGCCGAGTCCAGGGCCAGCTTGGGGTGGCCGGGGAACAACTCGACCAGCTTGGACAGCAGCCGCCCAGCCTCGTCAAAGTGGTTGGTCTGGTAGTAGAGACGACCGGCGACGAACAACGCCTCGGGCACGTCCTCCTTGCTGCCGTTCTTCAATGCGATGCCGACATAGCGTTCGCACGCGTCCGCGATGCGCTGCTGGTCGTTGGTCAGGGCGACCGGACGAAGGTCGGCGGTGTCGACGCTGCGCTCTGCCGTGACCTGATCCAAGTCCTGCAATCTTAGGTACGCGATCAGCGCCCGGTGCGACGACGGCTCGGCGTACTTGCCCGCCGGCTGCATCTCGATGACCTGTTCGTAGGTCTGCGCCGACTCCTTCCAATACACGTCCGCCTGAGCGATCTGCTGCAGCGCGATGTCGGGCTTCTTGTCGGCCTTGGACTTCTCCGCCAGCACGTCGTAGCGATCGGCCAGCTGGAACAACGCAAGGGCGTGGTTGTGGCGGATGTCGTAGGCGTTGGAGCCATTCGGGAAACTGTCGCGGTAGGAGCGGTAGACCTTCTCAGCCGCTTCGAGGGTTGCCAGATCCAGCGTGCGCTCAGACTCGGCGTGGTAGGTCGAGCCAACCTCGGCGAGCAGCAGTTCGAGCGTCTCGAACTCACTGGCACCATTGGGCAATGCACGAATTGCGTTGGCCACGCGCACAGCCGTCTCGACCACCGTCGGCAGATCGCGGAGCTTGTAGGCATTGTCCAGCATCAGCGCGAGCAGGCCCACGACCTCCCGCTCGTCGGTCGTGACGCCGATCAGGTCTTCCAGAACGAGGTTGCTCTTCTCGTAGGCGGCGACTTCGGCGTAGAAGTGGGCCAGCGCCAACAACAGGTCGTTCTCTGAGCCCTCTGCCACCGTCTTGAAGAACTTGAACGCGTCCTTGGGCTTGCCAGTCTCTGCCCACGACCGCACCAGGTACTTGGTGGCGTCCTCGACGAAGCTGACGCGGCCGCGCGCCTCGTTCTTGGAGTAGTCGAGCACCCGCACGAAGCCCTTGACCGCGTCGTCATACTTCTGCGTGTTGTAGGCCACCCACGCGATGTAATAGAGCGCCCAGCCGTAGACCTGCGAGTCCGGGAAGTCGATGACCTTGGTGTACCACCGCACCGCCTCGGCGCCCTGACTGCGGCCGAAGTAGTAGTTGCCGATGCCCAAATAGGCGTCAGGCAGGTAGCTGGACCGCGGCGTCTTGCGAACCAGACGCATGTACGCGTCGACGGCCTCGCCGGGCCGCTCCAACTCGTGCAGGTGGAAGCCCAATGAATACAAGACCTCATCCAGCTTGGCGAACTTCGGGAAGTTGCGCTCGATGCGCTTGAGGTGGTTGATCACGTCGAGTTTGGCGGCACGCGCCTGCTCCTTGAGCGCCTCTTGCACCATCTTCAGCCGCTTGACCTCGGCTTTGTCGCCCTTGTCGTCAGCCGCGGCGATGGCACCTTCGACCTGTTCGTCAAAGGCCTCGAGCTCGTAGGCCTCGGCGCGGTCCCACAGCACGTAGCTGAGTTCGAGCAGGGTGTCGGCCTCGGTCTCGGAACCGCGCTCGATATCCAACAATTCCCTCAAGATCGCGAGCTCGTCGTCGATGTCTTCCGCGCTGGTGCGCTCACGCGTGCGGCGCTGTTCCGGGCCTGCGGGACCCTTCTTCTGCGCTTCTTCTTCCGCAGCTTGCGCCTTGGGGTCGGTGGGAGCGGGCGCCGCACGGCGGAAGGTCTTGACCTCTCCCGACGACTTCGCGGCGCCGGGCGTGGCCTTGCCCTGTTCTGCGGCCGGCTTGGGACGCGACGGGGCCGGCTGCGCCAAGGCTGCTGAAGCGGCGAGGCCCAAGACGGCCACGGCGGCCCAAGCGCTGGCGAGCAGTCCGACGCGGGCGGTGAACGGCGTACGCGACACGGTCATGGCTCTCTCCGGCATCGGGCTGGCCCTCAAGGCTGCTTCGCGTTGGGCATGGCGGGGGCGGACTTGGCGTCGGGGCGTGCGCCGGATCGGTCGCCCGAAGGCGCCGCGGTGCTGCCCTTGGGCATGTGCTCGGCCGTGCAGCGCGAGCGCGTGTCGTAGGTGTACCCGCCCAGTTCGTCGCGCCAATACGAGCCATCGAACGGCCACACGATGTGCTCGGGGTCGGCGGCCCGCGGCTCGGACACGGCCTTGGCCGTCTCCTGCATGTCGATGCGTACCTGGTCGTTGATGCTGCCGCGGCGGGCCTTGAGCGACTCGTACTTGATGCGCAGACCTTGACGAATGATCTCGGTCAGTTCCTCACGCACACGGCTCAACCGCTCCCGGGCAAGGCCACCGGCCGACGAGATCATCACGGCACGGACGCGCCCCATGTCATCTCGCAGCGTTTCCGCGGCTTTGCGTGCGTTGGTGTTGCGAATCAGCTTCTCGAGTCCGTCCATCTCGTTGTTGGCCTGAACGACCGCGGCAAAGGCGCGCTGCAGGCGCTTGTCGTTCAGCGCGGCGTTGAAGATCCGGCGCAGCTGCACCGAGAGCTTCTCCTTGTCGCGCGCAAGTGCAGACAGGTACTCGTAGAACTCAGCATCCGAGCGCGAACCTGACAGCTGGGCGTCCAGCTCCTTCTTCAGCGGCCGGTAGTCCACCAGGAAGCGCTGCACCGACAGCAGCGTCTCGTTGAAGCGACAGGTGCGGAAGAGGATCAGCGACTCGAGCACGCGGGCTTCGGGGTAGTAGCGGTCTTCGAAATAGGGCGAATTCAGCGTGTGCAGTTGGCCCAGCACGCGGTCGATGCGGCCCAACTGGAAGTAGGTCCACCCGAGCTCGAACAGCGAGTCCAGCCACGCGGTGGTTCCCTCCTGCACGCGGTCGTAGTAGCGGCCGGCGGTCTCGAACTGGCCGATCGAATAGAACAGGCGGCCCAGCGACATGTTGGCCAAGTCGCGGTAGTAGCTGTAGTACCCGGGGTTGCCGACCTGCTCCTCGAACCGCAGCACGTCCTTGAAAGCCTCGAGCGCGGGCTGAGCCTGATTCAGGATCACGTACAGCACGCCCGAGAGCTGACGCGCCTTCAGATAGGTCTCGCCGGAGTCGGGCTTGACCAGCTGCAGCTGCTCGATCGCCCGCTTTTCGTCGCCGACGCCGTGGTAATAGCGGCCCAGCAGGAAGCGGATCTCGTCCAGCTCGTCCTTGCGGTGCACCGACGTGGGCGCGTCCGACAGGCGCTCGATGGTCGCCAGATCTCCCGGCACCGCGCGCTGGATCTGCAGGTAGTAACGGATCTTTTCCTTGTACAGCGGATGGGTCTGCGGCACCGCCACCGAGTCGAACGTGCGCAGCGCCGACTGATACAGACCCAGATCGAACAGCACCTGACCCAGCGCGAACTGCGTGGCCAGCCGATTCGAGTCATCCGGAGCGAGCTTAGGCAGCAGGTTCGCGAGCTTGCCGAACGCGTCGTAGTACCGTTCGTCCTCGCGCAGCGCCTTGGCGGCGGTCAGCTCGGGGTGGGCCGGCAGCTCGCGGATCTCGACCGGCGCAAGCGCTTGGGCGAACACCGGCGGGGCGGCGAACAGCAGGAAGGTGGACGCGACAGCGACGGCGCCAGCGGCCACGACGAGGCGCAAGCCCCGGTCGGCGAGGAGCGTTTTGGGCTGGGTCACGGCGGGTGGGTCCTCCGGCAGGTGCACGGATCGGTCAATATACGCGCAAACCGCCTCAGGCGGAAGCGCGGGACTGCGGGACCGGGCGCGTTTTCCGGGCAAGACCGGCGGGGCGAGTTGGCCATCCGTGGGGAAGGACCTTGCACCACGGGTCCGACCACCCGCGCTAGACCGCGTCCTGGCGTCGCCGCAGCGTCCCGCGCGCCAAGACAACCCCTTCGAAAGCCAGCAGCGCCAGCAGCACGACCAGCACCGCGGCGTGGCCCGGGGCCTTGGGGCGATAGAGCGAACCGCCGGCGGGTGGGGGCCGGGCCAGTGGACCGGAAGCCAAGGCAGCGAGATTGCTCTCAGATCCCGGCGGGACCACGATGACCGTTCGCGAAGTCAGGGGCACCCCGGCGCGCAGTTCGGTCGCGGTGTAGCGCCCCGGCTCGACCAGCCCGGCGATCTGCCAGCCGCGGCCGCGCTGCGCCGTCGCGTTCAGGACCCGACGCTCAGGCGCCGTCGCGGTCGGTCCCTCGATGCTGATCTCCAGCTGGTCTGCGCGGTTGTCTCGCGACAGCACCGCCACGTCGCCGATCTCGACCGCGCTGCGTCGCTCGAGGCCTCGTTCACCCGCCAGCGCCATCACCAGATCGTGCAGCAGCGGCATGAAGCCCGGCTGCAGCGGCAAGTCGGTCCAGTCGCGGTCCAGACTGGTCGTCCACAGGCCTACGAGACCGCGGCCATGGGCCGCCACCAGCAGCGCGGGAGCTCCGTCGCTGTAGCGCATGACCGCCTGAGCCGAGGCATTGGCCGACGGCGTGGCAAGCGCGTAACGCCACACTGAGGTTGCGTCGAGGGAATCCCCGACAGAAGCAGCCAGTTGCATGCGCAGTCGGTGGGCCACGGTCAATGCGGTCACCGACCCCGACTCCGCTTCAACCACCCGCACCGACACCGCACTGCGGGGCCGCGGGTCGGCGCCCGGCTCCCCTGCCTCAGCAGCCGCCGGCTGCTCGCGCGCACCCAACCGCTGGTCCTGCAGCGGCGCGGGCAAGAGCTCGGGCAGAAAGGTGGGCAGGTCCGCCGGCAGGTTGTCGCCAACGGTCACCAGCAGGCCCTTGCCGGACTCGACGGTAGACGCAAGGCCCTGCAGCAGAGGCTCGGGCAGTTCTCCCACGTTGGACAGCACGATCACGTCGTAGTCATTCAGCGCTTGTGGTGTCAAACCAGGCAGTTGCAGCACATCGACGGCAAGCTCGCCGGGATGGGTGGCGCTCAGTTCGAGCGCACGCGCCGCGAAGAACGCCTCGTCTTCCCGCGGCACTGGGCGGGGCGCGCCGTTGACCAGCGCCACACGCACGCCGGTTCCTGCGTCCAACCGCAACAGCCGGGTGTTGTCCGCCTTCAGACCGTCGTCGGGCAGCCGCACTTCGGCGATGGCCGCGCCGGCCGGAACCACGTAGCTGCGGCGCAGGGTCTCGCCGGGTTGCAGGGACACCAGACTCTTGATCTCGCGGTCGCCGGCCTTCAGCGTCAGGTAGTCGCGAAACGGCTTCTGTCCATGATGGACCAGACCGACCTCGACGCGCACCTGGTTGGGACCGCGGTCGGTGGCTGGCGTGGCCAATGCCTCTGTAATCGCCGTATTCTCTCTTGTGTCCGGGTCCAGACGGTCGACGCGTACGTGCACCGACGGCTGCCCCGCGTTGCGGCCACTCCAAGGGCCGGACACCCCTTGCCAGCCCGATGCCTGCAGGTCGGTCAGCACGACCACCCGCCGGTCGTCCAGGCCGCTGCCAGACAGCAGGGCATCGGCCAGACCGAGTGCGCGGGCGCCGTCATCACGGCGGGGCCGATGCTCCAGACGCCGCACGGCGTCCAGCACAGCGCCGCGGTCCTCCGTCGGTGTGCGAACCAAAATGCGCGCTGGATGACCGGCAGCGACGGCGGCCACCTTCGATCCCGGCGGCAACCGCTCGATCAAGGCGAGCGCCCGGGAGCGCGCACGCTCGAACAGCGGCTCGCCTTGCGACATCGCCATGGTGGACATGCTGTCATCCAGCACCACGACCAGCGCTACCGGTCCTTCACCGGACTCGACCACCTCTGGCGGCCCCAGCACCGGCAGCATCGGGCGCGCCAAAGCGATGGCGATGAAGGCGACCGCCGCGCTGCGCAACCCCACCAGCAGCCATTCGCTGATCCGGAGTGCCCGGGCCTTGCGCGGGTTCGACGCCAGAACGAACGCCAACGCCGAAAAGCGCACCACTGGGGCCTTGCGCCGGCCGAACAGGTGCACGGCGATCGGCACCACCGCCAACAGCAACCCCAGCAGCATCCATGGGTTGGCAAAGTCGATCACGGCTCTTCTTCCAGCAGCGTCGCCCTATCCAGGCCCGGCTCGCCGTACTCGCCCGCAACCTCCACCAGCGCGTACCCGTGGCGTCGCAGCTTGGCGGTGCTACGCAGGATCCGGCGAATCGCGCCACGCGGGTCGATCGAGGTGTCCACGTCCAGATAGCCCAGACCGCCATGGGTCGCCAGCGTCTGCAGCTTCTTGCAGTGCGTCTGCATCATCTCGACGTACTGGTGGCGGACCAGACGGGCATCGACCAAGCGCTTGTCGTCGGTCTCCGGACAGTGCAACCAAGCTGGCGCGCGAAAATCCAGATCGCGTTCTCGGGGGTGCAGGCAGTGCAGCAGCAACACGTCCAAGCCCGTGCGGCGCAGGTCGAACAACGGCGCGACGGCCAGTTGCGGATCGACCAACACGTCGGAGGCCACGACGACGACACCGCGACGCTCCATGCCGCGCCAGTGATTCGGCCCCAGCACGTCCAGACCCGCCGTGCCGCCTGGCTGCAGTTTCTCGAGCTGCGCCGTGATGTTCGCGAAATGGCGCAGGCCATTGGCGGGGGCCACGTTCAGCTCAGGGCGGCCGATGACGACAAGACCCAGAGAGTCGCCCTGGCGGACCACCACCAGACCCAGCGCCGCGAGGATCAGCAGCACCGCGTCGAACTTGTCGCCTCCGCGCAGGTCGGTGAAGCCCATGGAAGCTGAGGCATCGACCACCAGCGTCAACGTGCCGTGGACTTCCTGCTCGAAACGCTTGACGTAGTAGCGGTCGGTACGCGCGTAGGCCCGCCAATCCAGAAAGCGCAGGTCGTCGCCCGGGGCGTACTCCTTGTGCTCCGAGAACTCGACGCCAGCGCCGCGCCTCAGGCTGCGATGCAAGCCGCCGGGCTGGCCGTCGTCAACCTGACGCGAAGGCATTTGCAGTGGTCCCAGACCGGCCAGTACCTCGGTCGCTCGCTGCGCCAGGCTAGGACGCTCTGCAGAGGTCTCGTCCTCGCCGAACCAGTGGAAGGCCGAGCTGCGCAACGCCTTTTCGGACAAGGCCTCATGGCCGCGCGGCGCCGGCGTCCGCTCCAGCACACTGCGCTGCTGGGCGGCACGGCGACGCCCTTCGGCGGCGGCCTGGGGGCTCTCTCCTAGCCAGCGACCGAAGCGGTTCACGGACAGCCCTCACTAGTCCTGGGTGGGCGAAGCGGTGACTTCGGCCAGCAGCCGCTCCACCAGCTTGCGGCCGTCCATGCCCTCCGCCTCCGCGCGGAAGCTGGGCACGACGCGGTGGGCGATCGTAGGTACGGCCAGCGCCTGCACATCTTCGAGCGAGATCGTGGTGCGACCAGCCAGTACGGCGCGCGCCTTGGCACCCAGAATCAGGCACTGCGAAGCGCGTGGACTGGCGCCGTAGGCGAGCATCGGCCGCAGCGCCGGTGGACAGGCGGCGTCCTCGGGGCGGGTGGCGCGGACCAAGCGAACAGCGTAGCGCAGCACATGGTCGGCCACCGGAACGGCCCGAACCAAGGCCTGAATCCGCATCACCTGGGCACGGGTCAGCACGGGCTCGATGACGGCCTCGTCCATGCCGGTGGTACGGCGCACGATCTCCAACTCGTCGTCAAGACTGGGATAATCGAAGTAGATCGCGAGCATGAAGCGGTCGAGCTGGGCCTCGGGCAGCGGATAGGTGCCGTGCTGCTCGATCGGATTTTGCGTCGCGAGCACCAGAAATGGGTCTTCCAGCGTGTGCTGGTTGCCACCCGCCGACACGCGACGCTCCTGCATCGCCTGCAACAGTGCGGCCTGGGTCTTGGGCGGGGTCCGGTTGATCTCGTCGGCCAGCAGGATGTTCGTGAAGATCGGGCCGGGGATGAAGCGGTAGCTTCGGTGGCCGGTCGCCCGCTCCTCCTCGAGCACCTCGGTGCCCGTGATGTCGCTGGGCATCAGGTCCGGCGTGAATTGCACGCGCCCGAAGCGCAGCTGCATCGTCTCGGCCAGCGTGCCGATCAGCAGCGTCTTGGCCAGACCTGGCACGCCGATCGACAGGGCGTGGCCATTGGCGAACAGCGCCGTCAGCAGCAGGTCGATCACCTGATCGTGGCCGACCACACGCCGAGCCACCTGGGCAAGGACCGCCTGACGAGCCTCGCGCGCAAAGTCCAGCGCCTCGTGGTCGTCCATCGCGGGCAGCTCCGGCACCAGCTCGTCGCCCCTGTTCTCCACCGTCGCCAAGCCCGTCATCGCGCGCCCCCAACGTCCTTCGTGTCCCGCAGCCCCACCCCGACACCCAGGGTGAACAGCTGCCGCAGCTCGTCGCCCGCCACCAGCGTCACGGCCGCGACCTCACACGTCACCGCGATCCTGGACCTGCCCGCGGCGGGCCGGAAAGTATAGCGAACGGCCGGAGCCACCGCACCCGCGACATCCTCGTCGGGGTCGTAGCCACCGCCCAAACCAAGCCACGCCTCTACCGAGTGTCCGCCGCTGCCGACCAGCAAAACGCCTGCGCGTATCAGGCCATAGGCGGTCAGGCAGGCTGCGTCTCCGCCCGCGGCATTCGGCGCGCCGTATTGCCAGACGCCCAGCTGCGGCCCCAGCCGAAAGCGCCCGCCCACGTCGTGTTCAATGCCGAGGAAGCCGCCCAAGTGGTCGACCGGGTTTGCGCGCACGATGCCGTCGGTTTCGGTGATCCCAAGGCCGGCGTAGAACGCGAAGTCGGTCGCTTGATCCCGTTCCGACCGTGGGGGCGGCGCAAACACTGGCAACTCGGACACTTGTGGCGACGACACCAGCGCCTGCGGCCGATCTCCAGTGCGCGGGCTCAGGTCCAACTCACCGCCGTGCCGTTCCAGCAGTGCCGCGGAGTAGTCCTGATAGATTGCGGGCGGCGTCATCGCCCGGTCCAGCCGGTGACCGGGGGACAGGGCGATCCACTCGGCAAACGCCTTGCGCGCCAGCTCGTGACGGTCCAACCGTGCGGCGGCGAAGCCGAGCAGCCGCCAGCGCTCTGGGGCGTCGGCCGCCGAAACCGTCACCGTTTCGAGCAACTGCACCACGCAGCCCAAGTCGCCCTGACCGTAACAGACCTGTGCGGCTGCGACGGGCGAGCGCGGGGGAGCGGCGTGCGCCGGCAGGGCGAGCGCAAAGATCGCACCTATCCCGATGAGACTAGACCGGAAAATCGGTCGCCAGCGCCTGTTCCAGCCGTTCACGGACGATCCCCCTGGCCAGCTTGGCCGCGAAGCCGATGAGCTCGATCTCGGCGTCCACGGCCGTTTCGGTCACGGTGAACTGACCCTTGAAGTACTTGCCGCTGGCCGTCGCGCCGTTGCCGGCCCAGGTGACCTGCTGAACGTAGTCGGGCTTGGCTGCCTGAAAGTCCTTGAGCATCCGCTCGAGACGGGCGCGCGCGTCGGCGGCGCCGTAGGCGTGGGTGCGATGCAAGGTAATGTCGGCCATGGACGGGTCGCTCCGTTGCCCGAGTCGGGCAGAAGAAGTGGAGGGGATGGGCCTACTTGGCCTGCGGTGCCACCGGGGCTGCCGGGGCGGGAGGGGCCGTCGGTGCCGCTGCCTTCGCCGCAGGTGCCGTGGCGCCCACCTTGAACAAGCGGAAGAAGCCGATGCGGTTGGGGCCTTCGAACAGCTCGCCGAACAGCGTCGCTTCTCCCACGGTGCCGCGCAGCGTACGGCGGCCGTCGGGCTTGCCCTTGGGGTCACAGGCGGGAGTCTGAGGGTCGTAGACAAGCTCGAGCTTGCGCGTGGTGGCGTCGGCGATGGTGCAGAATTCAAAGCGCGTGAAGGGCTTGCCTGCCTCTGCGAGGTCAATACGGCCGGTGGTGGCCTCCGGGTCGATGCGGATCTCGACCGGATAGGCGGCGACGGGGCCGATGTCCACTGTGCCGCGCCACTGGCCGGCAACCGGAGAGCCGCAGCCAGAGAGGAGCGCGAGCAGCAGGCCGGCGCAAGCGAGGGCGGTCAGGCGGGTCGTCATCGAGAAGCCTCGTGTCGTCGTGCACTTGCAAAGAGCGGCGCACAACCTTGGGCGGTGGAGCGGCGAGTGTATCAGCGGTCACGATCGGGTGCACGTTTCCGCGATGGACGCAGGCTTGCCGTTGCCAAATCCCGCGGTCGCGGTCGCGCGATGGTCGGCGCGACGCGATCAGTACGCCGGCATCCGCTGCTGAACGGACGGGCTGTCGGCGTCCCAAGCAAACCGCAAGGTGGGCGGCATCAGAGAGGCTTCCTCTGTCACGTCGACGCGGTAGATCTCGCGCGAACGGGTGGAAAAGGCGCGGTCGAACGGATCGTGCGACAGGAACAGCTTCTGCAGTTCGTCCAACGCCGAGGCGCCCTGCATGTAGTAGGCGGCGGCCTTGAGGTTGGGCAACTGGACCATCCACACCGTCTCGCGATGGATGCGCGCCCGCTCGCGGGACATCAGCAGCTCCATGCGCTGCGTCCCCTCCAAGTCCCGCGTCCACTCCCACCACGCGTCCACGCAGTCGTCGGGCACGGGCACCAGGTACGAAATCTCGCGGTGTTGGTCGGGGGCATTGGTGTTGATGTCGTAGCCGGGCTCGGGCGCCTTGGGTTCGTCGTAGTACGAGTCACCATTGATTTCGCGCGCCTGCTGCAGAAACCAGAGGTCGTACGGGTCCGCAGACCGCACCTGTGCTTGCTGGAAGTCGGTGGCACCGGGACCCTCGACGCGCATCAGAATGCCCGTGCTGCCATCGGGCAAGTGCTGGGCCCACGCGCGTTCGCGCACGATGCCGAGGTTGCGGCGCGAGCGCGTGTGCTCGTCACGACGGGTGGTGAGGATCGCCTGACAAAAGCGCGCGTGGGCTTCGGCCTTGCCTGCCAGGATGGGGACGACGAGCGTAATGGCGGCCATGGTTCCTCCCGGACGTCGCGGACGAAGGATTCAGGATGGACCCCGGGCGTCCGGGGAGCAAGAAGAGAGCGTGGCGCACGCCCTTGGGGAGGGGTGCTGCCGACGCGGCAACGGTCGCTAAGTGGGTAGGTCCGGCCCATGCAGGTACAGGAACGCCCGCTCAGGAGTCACCGGCAGGTCGGGCAGCGGCCGGTCGGTCCGAACGGCGCGCAACGCATCCAGTACCGCGAAATACGCGCCCAACCCGTGCACGAAGGGCGGCTCGCCGACCGCCTTGGAGTTGTAGACGGCAAACGGGTTGTCTGAGTCGGGCAGCAGCGTGACGCCGAAGTGCGGCGGAACGAACTTGATGTCCGGGATCTTGTAGGCGTTCACCCCCGTCAGCACCCGCCCGTCGGAAGCATAGCGGATCTGTTCGAGCGTGGCCCAACCCATGCCCTGAATGACGCCGCCCTCGATCTGACCGCGGTCGACCGCCTCGGTCAGCGACCGACCGATGTCGTGCACAACGTCGAACGCGAGGATCATGTAGGTGCCGCGCAGGACGTCCAGTTGCACTTCGGTGACCGAGGAGCCGTAACTGTAGTAGGCAAACGGCCGCCCCCGCTCGGTCTCCAGATCGTAGTGCAGATTGGGCGTTGCGTAGAAGGCGTGTGCTCCCAAGTCGACGCGCGCCCACTGGGCCGCCTTGACCAGCGCCTCCCAGTGCAGGTCGGTCGGCCGGTCGCCCAGGAACACCACGCCGCCGCGGATCGTCAGGTCGTCGGCCGTGGGGTGTCGCAAGTGCTGGGCCGCAAACGACTTCAGCCGACCGAGCAGGTCTTCGCACGCTTGCTGGGTCGCCATGCCGTTCAAGTCGGCACCCGTGCTGGCCGACGTGGGCGACGCATTGGGGATGCGCGAGGTGTTGGTGCTGTCGACACGCACGAAGTCTTCGGGGATGCCAAGGGTGCGGGCGGCGATGATCTGCAGCTTGGTGTTGACGCCCTGACCCATCTCGACCGCGCCAGTGCTGACCGACACGCTGCCGTCGACGTAGATGTGGACCAGAGAACTGGCTTGATTCAAAGCGGTTTGCGCAAACGAAATGCCAAAGCACACCGGCACCACGGCCAGGCCGCGCTGGGTGTCGGTGTGGGTGCGGTTGTGGTCCGTCACCGCCTGGCGCCGGGCCGCCAAGTCGACCTGGGTGTCCAGCATGTCCCAGCAGCGCATGGCGTTGGTCCAGTCGAGCTTCATGCCGTACGGCAGCGTGTCGCCCGCCTGCAGCAGGTTCCTGCGCTTGACCACGGCGACGTCGATACCCGCCACTTCGGCCGCTCGCGTCAGCGCCGCCTCGATGGCAAACGTGCCCTGGGGCACGCCGAACCCGCGAAACGCGTTGTTGGGCGGGATGTTGGTGCGGCAGCTCATGCCCGTGATGCGGATATTCGGGATGCGGTACGAGCCCGACGCGTGCAGGAACGACCGGCCCAGCACGGCCGGCGAGATGTCGGCGCAGGCGCCCGCGTGCTGGTAGAGCGTGACGTCGTAAGCCAGGATGCGGCCTTCGGTATCGACACCCAGCTTGTAGTCGTACTGGTAGGCGTGGCGCTTGCCGGTGGTCGCGATGTCCTCGTTGCGTTCCAGCACCAGCTTGCAGGGGCGCTTGAGCAGGAAGGCCGCCATCGCCGGCGCGACGATCCACACCGCCGTCGACTCCTTGCCCCCGAACCCGCCGCCCAGCCTGCGGATGTCGAGCTCGACCTTGCTCTGCGGGATGCCCAGCACCTCGGCCAAGTGGTGGTGGAAGGCGCCCGGCGCTTGAGCGCTGGCGTAGACCTTCATCGTGTCGTGCTCGCCGGGACACGCCAGGGCGCGCTGCGTCTCGAAATAGAAGTGCTCTTGCGGACCGCTGCCCAGCTTGCCCTGCACCACGTGCGCGCACTTCGCGAACGCGGCGTCGGGGTCGCCGTTGACCAGCACGCGCTTCTTGCCGTGCAGCATGCCGCGAGCGGCGGCCTCGCGAGGGTCGAACACTGCGTCCAGCTTCTCGAATTCCGCGTGGACCAGCTTGGCGGCCCGGTGCGCGGCGCGGTTCGACTCGGCGACGACCAGCGCAATCGGCTGGCCGATGTACTCGACCGCGTCGATCGCCAACAGCGGCTGATCCTTGAAGATATGGCCGACCTGATTCAGCCCCGGCACGTCCTTGTGCGTGTAGACCGCGACCACGCCTGGCGCGGCCTGTGCCTGCGAGATGTCGAGCGACCGGATGCGGCCACGGGCAATCGGCGAGGTGTAGAGCACCGCGTGCAGGCAACCGGCGGGCGTCGGCATGTCGTCGACGAACTGCGAGGCGCCGCGGACGTGCATGGCCATGACTTCTTGCTTCATCGGGCCACCTCCTCGGCGACTGTGGACGTCAGCAGCGCGCGCACCAGGTTGCGCAGCAGCAGCCGCTTGTAGACAGCCGACCCGCGGACGTCGTCGATCGGCTTGGCGGCAGACGCGGCCACCTGGACGATGGCGTCAACCGTCGGCACGTCCAGCGCGCGGCCGGTGAAGGCCTGCAACCCGTGAATCATGAAGGGCATCGGCCCCACCCCACCCGCCGAGATGCGCAGGTCGGCGATCGTGCCATCGGGGGCTTGGACCAGCCGCATGGCGGTGTTGACCGCGGCGATGTCGAGTGTCACGCGGTTCGACACCTTCTCGAAGCGGTAGCGGCCGCCCGGGGGCAGCAGCGGAATCGCCAGCTCGCGGATCAGCTCGCCCTTGCGCAGATCGACCTGCTTGTAAGCCAGGAAGAAGCGGTCGAGCTTGACCTCGCGGGTCGTGCCGTCGGCAGCCTCGAGGACCAGCGTCGTGTCCGCCGCCAGCAACATGATCGTCGCGTCGCCGATCGGAGAGGCGTTGACGATGTTGCCCGCCAACGTCGCCTGGTTGCGCAGGATCGTCGACGAGTGCAGCAGCATGTCGCGGGCCAGCGCCGGGAAGTGCTGCAAGACCGTTTCGGACCTGCGGAAATCCTCCAGCGTCACTCCGCCGCCCACCCGCAGCACCTGCCCCTCGACCCGCACATAGTCGAGGTCGCGGCGCTGCGACAGGAAGGCTAGCGGCGTCTCCATCAAGGCTTCGGGGCGCTGCACGAACAGGTCAGTACCCCCCGCGACCAGCACCGCGTTGGGGTCGAGCTTGCCCGACGGCTGGGGCAGGGCCGCCAGCTGTTGCGGGATGGTCTGGAAGTAGGCCGGCACCACCCCTGCGGCCACCAGCGCGGCCAGTCGCCCGGTACCGGCGTGGTCCGTCGTTGCCAGCTGATTGACCAACTGCTGCGCGGCGTTGCGGATGGCCACGTAGCCCGTGCAGCGGCAGATGTTGCCGTCCAGCGCGTCGATGGCGTCCGTGTACGACAGGGTGGGGCTGGTCAGCGCGAAGCCCGTCAGCGACAGCACGACGCCAGGGGTGCAGAAGCCGCACTGCGAGGCCGTGTGGTCGACGATCAGTTGCTGGACCAGCGTCAGCGGCGCGCCCAGCATGCCCTCGACCGACACGACGTGACCGCCCTCGACGTCGCCAATCGGCAAAAGGCAAGATGCGACGGCCTTGTACGTCACCCGGCCGTTCGCCTGCAGCTTGCCTACCAGCACGGTGCACGCGCCGCACTCGCCCTCGCGACACGCTTCCTTGGTGCCCGACAGGCAGCGGACGTCGCGCAGGAACTCCAACAGCACCATGCCAGGGTGCTGGTCGGTGCGGACCACCTGCTGGTTGACGATGAAGCTGAGCATGGTCGCTACTCCCTGGCCGGCGGGGGGTTCATCCGGCGCGGCGGGACGATACGCCGGGGCAACAAGGGGCTCAAGTCTGCGCGTGCAACGCAGGGTCCCGCGGGGCAGTTCCGTCGACAACGGCCGCGGGCGGAACCGCCATCGGCTCGGCTTGCGCGTCCCCCTCGGCCTCTGGCCACACTTCCAACCCGGCCCTGTCGATCTTGCCCAGCGGCGTGCGGGGCAGCTGCGTCAGGACGATCAAGCTGCGGGGGCGCAGGGCGCGGTCGACTCGCGCATGAAGCCACGGGCCCAGCACTTGCGGGTCCAGTGCGATGCCGTCACGCGGCACGATGAACGCGCGAAGACGCTTGCCGAATTCCGCATCGTCGACCACAGCCACCGCGACGTCTTGGACCTCGGGGTGCTCGGCCAGACAGCCTTCCAGATGCGCCGGGTACACGTTCTCGCCGCCTGAGACCACCATCGCGTCGGCCCGCCCGGACAGCAACAGCCTGCCGTCCGGGTCCAGCCACCCCAAATCGCCAGTGTCCAGCCAGCCTTGCGCGTCGGTCGACAGCACCAGCGGCCCGCGCGCCTGCACGCGGCCGACTGGCCCTGTGGCGGCCGTCGTGCCGTCGGCGGTGACCAGACGCAACCCGTTGCCGGGCAGAGGCTTTCCGACCGTCCCCGGCGCCGCGCGCAGCATGTCGGGGGTGGCCAGCGACAGCACTCCGGCCTCGGTCGAGCCGTACAGGTTGAACAGCACCGGGCCGAGCGCGTCCAGCAGGCGCGTGCACAGGTCGGGGTCCAGGGGCGCGCTGCCTGTCACGACCGCCGCCACGCGCGCCGACGGCGTGCCCAAGGCCAGCCACCGGTGCAGCAGCGTAGGAACCGACACGATCAGGGGCAACGGACCCGCCGGCACCCGCGCCAGCAGGGGCGCCACCTCGCACTTGCGGCCCAGCTGCAGCGGCGCGGCAAAGGCAAGTGAGATCGAGAGCATGGCCAGCCCGTGGCCGTGAAACAGCGGCACGGCGCCTACGGTGGGGCGATGCAGCGCGATCGGCAGCGCTTCGAGCAGCCCGACCGCGAACGACAGCACCTGACCCAGTCCGGGTTGACGCCCGACGCGGCGCGCCAGCCCAGTCGACCCCGACGTCAGCACGACCACCCGCCCGGGCCTGCGCAACCGCGGCAAAGGCTTCGGCGGCAAAGCTGACGGCCCGGACACCTCGGCGGCGGAAAGCTGGATCTGCTTGACGGCAATCGAGAAATCGCCGACGTCGACCGGCACGTCGCCAGCGACCAGCAGCAAGTCCGGAGGGTTCGGCGCGAGCAGCCGGCGCAGGACTGCGGGCGGGCTTTGGGGGTTGAGCAGCAGGGCGTCGGCTCCCGTACGCGCCACGGCCAGCAGGGCCACGACCGTCGTGCGGTGGTTCGGCCCCAGCAACGCGACCTGCCGGCCCGGACCGATGCCGTGACGATCGACCAGCTCGCGGGCCAACCGCTCGTACTCCCGCCGCAATTCCACAAACGTGACGGGGCCGTCATCGTCATGCAGCGCCAGCCGTTCGCCGCAGCGCAGCGCCGCGCCCTCGGCCAGGAGCGCGAGCGACGCCGAGCACCGCCGCCAGGCCCCCAGCAGCCGCCACGTCGTCAAGGGCGACACCGGCAGCAGGCCCGAGCGCCACAGGGCCCGCGCCGAACGCCAGAGAAGGCGCAGGGAGATCAAGGGGTTCGCTCCCGTCGCAGCGACCAGCCGAGCGCGCGGTCGACCAGTCCCTCACACCAAGGCGCCAGCACCCGCAGCGGCCCGAGCCACCACGGCTGGATGCGATGCGGGCGGTGAATCAGGGCCCGGCAGACGACGCGGGCGGCCTCGTCGGCCGTCATGCCGGGCATCTGGCCATAGGCGGCGGTGGGGGCACTCATGCGGGTGTGAACGAGCCCCAAGTAGATGGAAGTACAAGCGATGCCGTGTTGGCGCAGCTCGGGTCCCGCCGACCGCAGCCACACGTCGAAAGCGGCCTTGGCAGCGGTATAGGCAGCCCAGCGCGGCGCGGGCGGCAGGCGCACCCCCAGACTCTGGACGCTGACGATGTGCCCCGCTCGTCTGGCCGTCATCGAGGGCAGCAGGGCGAGCTGCAACTGCACGGGTCCCAGGTAGTTCACGCCGATGGTCCGGCGAAAATCGTGGGTGCGATCCATCGATTGGGCGATCAGGCGGCGAATCGACTTGCCGGCGTTGTGCACGACCACGTCGACCTGCACGCCCTCGGCGGCCAGCTGTGTGGTGAAGGCGTCGACGCTGGCGGGGTCGGTCAGGTCGACCTCATAGGCACGGGCACGACCACCGAGCTCGTGCAGGTCCGAGGCCACCTTCTCGAGCTCGTCGAGACTGCGCGCCGCCAGCAGCAGATCCGCCCCAGCCACGCCCAGTTGCAGCGCAAGTGCCCGGCCGATGCCAAACGACGCCCCCGTGATCAGCACGGTGCGGCCGCCTACGGCACGGCGCAGCCCGCGCAGGTCGGACGAGCCGCGTGGAGCCAGCAGACGGGACAACAGCGGGTAGGGGCGGCGAGCGTTTTCGATGGGACACCTCGGCCGGTGACGAGGCTGCAAGCATAGCGCCTGCGTCAGTACGCCGTCTTGTCCGACTTGGCGACCCACTCGGCAAAGGGCTTGCGACAAGCGTCGGCGTCCAGACACTCCCAGCGAATCAGCGGCGTCTGATACGGCGACTCCAGCGCTTTGTAGAACGCCTCGTCGTCAAAGCCGATGGCGCGGGCGTCCTCCTTGCTGGCGCCGTAGTGCACCTTGGGGATGCGCGCCCACAGGATGGCGCCCAGGCACATGGGACAGGGCTCGCTGGTCGTGTAGATGTCGCAATCGGACAGGTCGAAGCGCCCCAACTTCCTGGCCGCCTTGCGGATCGCCGTCATCTCAGCGTGCGAGGTCGGGTCGTTGGTCTTGACCACCAGATTGTGGCCACGGGCGATGATCCGGCCATTCTGGACGATGACGGCGCCAAACGGACCACCGTGACCGCGCAGGATGCCCTTGCGCGCTTCGGTCAGGGCTGCGCGAATGAACTTGTCCAACGGGGTTCCTTTGCGCCGTGCAGGCATGGGGGGCGCGGCGGGTGTACGATGCAAGCCCAGCCTCGTCAACGCGCCGAGCCTCGATCGGACCTACGTGTCGCGGTTTCCCAATGCAAGCAGCACGCGCCGGGCGACTTCGGGGCCAATCCCGGGCACCGCCGCCACCGCCACCGGGTCCGCTTGGGCAATCCCCTTCAGCGACCCGAACGCTTGCAGCAGCGCCTTCTTGCGCGCCGCGCCCACGCCGGGGATGGCGTCCAGCGTGCTCGTCAGCTGCCGGGTCTGACGCCGCTTGCGGTGAAACATAATCGCCACCCGATGCGCCTCGTCGCGCAGCTGCACCAGCAGGTACAGCTCGTTGGAGTTCTGCGGTAGCACCAAGGCGTTCTTGATGCCGGGCAGGAACACGCGCTCGTCGCTGTGTTGGCTCGAACCTAGGTCGTCGCCGTCCAGCGTCCGCGCCTTGGCCAGCGAGGCAAGCTCGACGTCGTGGATGCCAAGATCGGCAAAAACCTGTTGCGCCATCTTGAGTTGTCCGCGTCCACCGTCGACCAGTACCAGATCCGGCCGCGGCCCGCCCGAGTCTTGCGCGCGGCGAAAGCGGCGGTCCAGCACCTCGGTCATCATCGCAAAGTCGTTGGGCGTCTCCATCGAGCGGATCGCGAACGTGCGGTACTCGCGCGGCGTCATTTCGGCGTCCAGCGCCACCGACATCGACCCGACCGCATCGGTGCCCGAGATGTTGCTGATGTCGTAGCACTCGATGCGCCGCGGCAGGTTCAGCAGGTGCAGCCGCCGCTGCAGTCCCGCCAGCGTCGCCTGGGCCGACGCCGACGCCCGCACCTGATCCTCGAAGGCCTGCTTGGCGTTGTCGTTGGCCATCGCCGTCAGCCGCGCCTTCATTCCTCGCTGCGGCACCATGACCTCGACCGCCGCCTTGGGGACCGCACTGCCCTCCAATGCCGCGCGGCTCTTGCGCAAGTCGGTCAGCCACTCAGCCAGCGCGTCGTCGCCTGTGGACATGGGCAGCAGCACTTCGTCGGGCACGGGCAGGCCGCGGTCGTAGAGCTGGCTGGCAAACCCCTCGATCACCTCGCCGTCGGGGAACTCCTGGTCACGCAAGACGAACCCCTGACTGCCCAGCAGCACGCCCTCGCGGAACGTCAGCACGGCCACCGCCGCGCGCGCCCCTTCGCGGTACATCCCCAGCGCATCGATCGACCGACGTTGATTCAGCAGGTTGACGTGCTGTTGCTCCAGACTCTGCTCCAGCGCCAGGATCTGATCGCGGTTGTGGGCCGCCTGTTCGTAGTGCTCGTCGGCCGCCGCCTGCTGCATCCGCGCCCGCAGCCGGTCCAGCAGCTCGCTGCGCCTTCCGGACAAAAACAGCGTCACGTCGCGCACATGCGCCTGGTACTCGGACACCGGCACGGGCAGCACGCAAGGGCCGGGACAGCGGCCGATCTGATGCTCCAGACACGGGCGAATGCGGTTGCGAAACACGGCGTCGGTGCAGGTGCGCAGCTGGAAGTGGCGGTTGATCTGCGCAATCGCCGCCCGCGCCGAGCTGGCCGACGCGTAGGGGCCGAAGTACTGCGCGTCGTCACGGGCGGGCTTGCGAACGACCTCCAGACGCGGAAAGTCCTGGTCCGACGCGATCCTGAGGTGCAGAAAGCGCTTGTCGTCCTTCAGCCGGACGTTGAAGCGCGGCTGGTGCTCCTTGATCAGCTCGTTCTCGAGCAGCAGCGCGGCCTTCTCGGTCGGCGTCAGCACCAGATCGATGCTGCCGAGCACGTGGTGCAGCAGATGGACGAAGAAGCGGTTGTCCTGCCCCGACGCGTACT
The DNA here is from genome assembly GCA_049317445.1 of Myxococcota bacterium. GTDB lineage: Bacteria > Myxococcota_A > UBA9042 > UBA9042 > UBA9042 > CAJBNH01. Next base: position 45,546 of record JBMOIG010000012.1, read on the forward strand.
GCCGCAAGCGGGTGCGCAGGCTGGCCGCCTTGCCGACGTAGCAGACCACGCCGTGGCGGTCGCGCATCAGGTACACGCCCGGACGGTCGGGGGCGCTGCGCAGGCGCTCGTCGAAGTCGAATTCGCGGCGGATCGGGTCAGCAACGGCACCGGGCAGGGCCGCGTCGTCCAATTCCAGCGTGTAGGGGGAGACTTCGACCGCCTCGTCGTCGGGCGGGACGTCGACGGCGCTCGGAGCGGACCGCGGCCGGCGAGGAAGGCCGGGCGGGTCCGTTGCCGTTGGCGAACTACTTCTTCTGGCCGTCACCTGCGGGCTCGCTGGGCTTGGCGGCGGGCGCGGCAGGCGCCTTCTCGTTGATCTTGAATTCGATCGGCATCGGCTCGCCGGCAGCGGGGGCGGGCGCAGGCGCGGCGCCGGGCAGCTTCTTGAGCTCTTCGGCCTTGCGCGTGCGGTCCGCCTGCACGGCGGCGTTGAAGGCCTCGGTGCGCGTCAGATCGCCGGCCTTCTCCGCCTGAGCGAACAGGGCGCCGACGTACGCGCGCCAGGCTTCCGTCTTGCGCACGAACAGCAGCTGGCGGCCCAGCGACTCGCGGCGCTTCTCAGCGGCGGCCTTGGCGTCCGCGTCGTTCTTCTCGCCCGCCAGACGCGCGACGTAATAGGTCTTGCCGTCCTCGGACTTGAAGACCTTGTCGGGCACCGGTGCGGCGGCCGTCAGCTTGTACGCAAGCGGCGCGAGCTCGGGCATCTTGCCCATGCCGGGGATGTCGTTCGGGTCGTCAACGCGCGGGGGCAGGCCCAGCATCGCTTCCATGTCGCCCTGCAGCGCGTCCAAGGGCGACTTGCCGATGGCGCCCGACTCGGCGGCAACCAGCGGACCATCTTCCTTGCCCGTGCGCGTCTTGTTCCACGCCTTGGCGACGTCGGTCAGCGCCTTCTTCGGGTCGGCCTTGGCGGCGGCCAGCACGCTCTTGGCAAGGTTCTCGAGCTCGGCGCCGGCGCGCTCCTTCTGCAGGATTTCCTTCGCCAATTCGCGCTGCACGGTCTCCAACGGCTTGACCGAACCCTCGATCTTCTTCTCGACAGCCAGCACCCAGAAGCCCTGCTTGCCCTCGACGGGGCCGACCAGCGTGCCCTCGGCGGCCGCCGCGACGGCCTCGGCGACGGCGGGACCGAACGGCGTACGCTCCAGACCCTCCTTGCCCAAGTCGTCGACGAACTTACCGCCCGAGTCCTTGGTGATGGCGTGCTCGGTCTTCTCGGTGGCGACCTTGCTGAAGAACTGCAGCAAGCGCGCGGCCTTGTCGGCGGCGTCGGTGATCTCGCCGGCCTTCTTGGGCTCACCGGCGGGCGCTGCGGCTTCCCCTTCGGCGGCAGGCGCGGCGGCGACGGCATCCAGGGCCACTTCGCCATTCCAGGCCTTGTCCAGATCCGCGCGGATGGTCTGTGCGGCCTCCTTGGTCGAGGCCTGAATGCCGCGAACGTTGTACTTGGCCTGCACGACGTAGGTCTCGCCCTTGGCGTCATAGGCCTTCTTCAGGTCCTCAGCGTGGGCAGGGATCCAGGCGTCGGCGTCGGCATCGGCGATCTCCACGGCGGAGGCCGCCGTGTCGGCATCCAGCGAGACGAACTCGAAGCGCGGGCGCTTGGTGTCGGCAGCTTCCAGCGAGGCGATCTCGGCAGGCGACACGGTCACGCCGCCCGTGACGATCTGGACCATCTTGTCGCGCAGGATCTCGCGGCGCAGGAACTGCTCCAGACCGGACTTGGAGGTCTCGAGGCGACGGCGCACGAAGATCTCGTACTTGCGCGGGTCGATCGCGCCGTTGTCGTCGGTCAGCGAGTCGCCAAACACCTTCTCGAGCGCCAGCACGCGGCGGGCAAGCTCCTTGTCGCTCACGCCCAAGCCCTGCTTGTGGGCTTCGCGGGCGACGAGCACCGACTCGATCAGCTCCTCCAACACCTTCTCGAGCTTGCTGGGTGGCGGACCGTTCTCGAACGGCGTGAAGACCGCGAGCTCAGGCGCGACGCCGGAAAACGGCAGGCGCATCCCGGCATAACGGGTCTCGGCCTGCATCTTCTCGTAGCCGGTAGCGCCTAGCGGCGCGGGGTCGGGCGTCAGCGACATGGCGAGGCTGAGCTCTCGCGTGTCGATGTTCGTCCCGGCGACCTCAGCCATCACCTCGACGCTCTGGCCCTCTTGGACCGGCCCGCCCGTGTTGAAGGTGAAGAGGAACACGGCGATCAGGATGCCGAACAGCACGTAGATGAGCGTGGATCGGCTGCTCTTGCGGAAGATGTCGAGCATGGGGTGAAGGCTCCGTTTTTTCGTCGCCGGAATGCCACAGGGGCCCGGTGCGAGGCGCGGCATTCCAACAGCATTCTGCGGTCGGGTCAACCTCGCTGGTCCGCAAGGTTGCATTGGGTTAGGCTGCGCGGCCATGTCCGGCCTGACCGACCGCCCCCCCACCGCCAACCGTATGTCGCTGTCGACGCGCATCTTCCTGGCCTTTTCGGTCATGGTGGCGTGCTCTGGGGCCGCCTCGTTCTATGGCATCGCGGCGGTGACCTCGCTGCGACACGAGTTGGGGTTCCTGCGCCAGCGGGCGCTGCCGATGCTCGACGACATGCGGCGGTCCGGGACCGAGCTGCGCGGGTTCGACGAGGCCCTGCAGCGCGCGGCCCCTCACGATCTGGAGTGGGTGGTGCGGTTTGTGCCCAACGCCAAGCCCTATCCTCGCGTTGAGCGGATTCTCGCGCGCACCCGCGCGCTGCGCGATTCCAGCGAACCGCCGCGCTTGGCCCGGCTACTCGCGAGCCAGCCGTTGCCACTGCCGGTGTTGGACTCGCGGCTGGCGGCCCTGCGCGGGGCGACCGACACGCTTGCGCGCATGGCGCAGGACAAGGAGCTGGTGGCGGCCGTGGGCGGCTTCGCGGGGGCCAAGAACGACGCGCAGGCGTTCGATGGTCTGGTGGCGGGGCTGCAGCGGGCCATCACGGAGCGTCGGCTGACAGACGCGGCCCGCATCGTGGTCGAGATCCGCCGCATGATCCGCCATGTGCACGGCGCGTTGGGCATGGTCGAGCGCGATTTCGAGCAAACGCTGGACGCCCGCTTCGAAGAAGCCGAGCGGTCGGAGTCGCGCCTGTCGGTGCTGGTGCCGCTGACCTCGGTGCTGGCGCTGGTGATCTCGATTGGCATGCTGCTGGCGATGCTGGCGACGCTGCGGCCGCTGACGGCGCTGACCGACGTAGTGCGCCGATTCGCTGGAGGCGACCGCAAGACGCGAGCGGCTACGGTGGGTGCGGCGGAGATCGGCACGCTGGCGCACGAGTGGAATCGCATGGCCGACTCGCTGGCCCTGCGCGAGGCTGAGCTGGGGGCGCAGCGCGAGGACATGGCGCGATCGGAACGACTGGCGGCGCTCGGGCACATGGCGGCGCGGATGGCCCATGAGGTGCGTAACCCTCTGAGTTCCATCGGTTTGAATGCCGAGCTGCTGGACGAGGAATTGGGGCGTGGACCGGAACTGGACGCCACCGAGGCGCGCGGTCTGGTGCGGTCGATCAGCGACGAGGTCGAGCGGCTGCGCGGCGTGACCGAGCGCTACCTGGACCGCGCCCGACCTGCCCAGGGCGAGCCGCGCCGGTTGGACGCGGCCGAGATCGTCCGGAGCCTGACGGAATTCGTACGAAGCGAGCTCGAGCGACGGGGTGTGACGGTGCATCTGGAGCTGGCGCGCGGCGTGATGGTCGAGGCCGATCCGTCGCTGGTGCGCCAGGCGCTGTGGAATCTGGTGCGCAACGCGTGGGAAGCGATGCCCGGCGGCGGCGACCTGTGGCTGGAGGTCAGCGTGCGTCGCAGTGGCAGCGGCGAGCCGACGGCGGTGCTGGCGATCGAGGACAGTGGCCTTGGCGTTCCGGAAGCCCAGCGCGAGACCATCTTTCAGCCCTTTACGACCACCAAGGACCGCGGCACGGGCATCGGCCTTGCGCTGGTGCGCGAGGTCGCGACGGCCCACCGGGGGCGGATCGACCTGGTGGCCGGGCAGCACGGGTCGGGAGCGCGGTTCGAGCTGGAGCTGCCGCAAGGCTGACGGCTGCGGTCAAGGCATCTGTGTGGGCGCGCAACTCGAGACGCCGGCCCCCGTGATCACGTAGCCCGTGTTGGCGATGGCGAGCTTGGCCTCACCCGTGACGGGATCCAGTTGCCACACCTGCGAGCTGGCCATGCCCGCGCCGCGGTAGAAGATGTAGAACTGTCCCCCCCACGCCGCAAACGCCCACGCATTGACCGACGACATGTCCACGCCCTCAATGGGGAACACGTGCATCGACTTGCCCGACACCTTGTCGATCTGCCGCACTGAAGGCGGACTGGACGACGGGAAGTAGCCCCACAGCTCTGCCAGGCCGTTGCCGGTCAGCTCTGGACTGCCGAAGCCCCCGTCCAGAATGCCGATCTTGGTCACCACCAGGTCCGGGAAGCTGATCTTGCCGAACAGCTGGCCCGTGGTGTTGGCGATGTACAGTGTCTCCGCCGGAGAACCCACGCCGTCGGACGCAAAGCCCATGCCGAAGGTGATGAACTTCTGCTGACCCGGCAGGTATCCGGTGGCTTGACAGCTCGCGTCCAACGTCGAGACCTGGAACAGCTCGCCGCTGGAGTAGAGGACCCACGCATTGGCATCGTGATCGATCGCCATTGAAAACGGGGTATTGGCGTATTCGGCCGGACAGTCCAGCGGGCCGACGAGCTTGAAGGTCAGCAGGTCGGGCTGGAACTGCAGGAGCTCCATGTTCTGGGTCGAGACGTAGACCTGCTGGGTGCGCTCGTTGCAGTACCCGGGCGGCAGAGCCGCGTCCGGACTCGCGTCCCAGCCCGCGTCCGACTCGGTGTCCACCGGGTTCCAGCCGGTGTCGGCGTCGGAAACGGCATCGATGTCGACGGCCATATCACCGTCGGCGGTCGTGTCCACGTCAGCAACCCCGTCCGCATCGGCAGCCGTGTCCAGATCTGCAACCGAATCCGCGTCGGCAGCCGCGTCCACGTCGGAAACGGTGTCGGCATCGGCAGCCGTGTCCACATCGGAAACGGTGTCGGCATCGGCAACCGTGTCCGCGTCGGAAGCCACGTCCGCGTCCGCGCCCGCATCGGCGGCGGCATCGGCCTCCGGAGTCCCTCCGGCATCGACAAGTCCTTCCTGCGCTTGGTCTTCTGTCGCGTCGGCTGCTGGAGTCTCGGCCGCGTCGAAGCCGCTCCAGACGAAGCCATCGGTCGTGAAGTCGCCAGAGCTGCCGCTGCTTGGGGTGCTGCACGCCGACAGCGCCGCGCACACCGACACGGCGAAGACGCCGCACCGCGCAGATGCCGATGGCTTTGCCGTGCCAAACATGTCCGCCGCCTCACGCGCCGCGTCCTTGACGAACGCTGCCGAGCAGACTGTGCCTGTCGGGTCTCGGCGGGTCAATGCGGGCAAAATGAGGCCGCATTCGTTCGGGTTCGGTCACGCTGAGGCGTCCTGACAAGCGAGGGATCTGCCGGACAGGCGTGTCACTCTGCTTCGCCGGGCAAACGATCTCCAAGAAAGTCAAGCACTTCGGCAAATGTCCCGGCGCGGCGCGCAGGCGGCAGCGAGTCCAGCAGTTGGCGACCGTAGGCCTTGGACGTCAGGCGACCGTCCAGGATCGCGACGATGCCCCAGTGACGGCGGCTGCGCACCAACCGACCGAACCCCTGGCGCAGCGAGATGGCGGCCATCGGCAACGACAGCGCCTGGAACGACGACTGCCCGTCGGCTTCGCAGCGGGCAGAGCGGGCGGCGAACAGCGGGTCATCGGGAGGCGGAAAGGGGATCTTGTCCAGCATCACCACCCGCAACACGCCCTGCGGCAAGTCGATGCCCTGCCAGAAGCCCATCGTGGCGAACAGGACGGCCGGTTGCTCGTGCACGAACCGCTCGAGCAGCTGCTCCTTGCCCTGTTCGCCCTGCATCAGGCAGGTCATCGGCAACCGAGAGCGCAGGCGCTCAGCGGCGTCGCGCATCGCCCGAAAGCTCGAAAACAGCGCAAACGTCCCGCCTGCCGCGGCAGTGGCCAGCTGTTCGACGTGGGCGGCCACCGCCTCTTCACGCTTGGGCTGGAAGGGGTCTGGCACGCCCTCGGGAACGTATAGCAGCGCCTGCCGCGCGTAGTCGAACCCGCCCGGCACCGTCAGCGAGGTCGTCTCGGGCAAAAGGCCAAGGCGATCGCGGATGTGGTCGAAGCGACCGGACAGGGTCAGGGTCGCCGAGGTGAAGATGCGCACCGCCGGCTCGGCCAGCAGGGTGCGCGCAAGGATTGGCCCGACTTCAATGGGTTGCGCGACAAGCACGGACTCGCGGCCGCGGTGTTCGACCCAGCGCACCATCGGCTCGCCAGGGATGTCCCGCGCGAAGAGCAGCCGGTCCAGATCGCCACGGGAGGCATACACGGCCTCGGTCGCCTTCTGCCACGCGGGGTCGGCGGCGGGCTCTTCGTGCGCCAGCAGGTCCTGCATCCAGCCAAGTGCACCCTCCAGCAAGGCCGCCGTGGGTTCCAGCCGGTCGCGCACGTCAGGACTCAACACCGCTTGGTGATTCAGGGTTCTGGTGACGTCGTACAGGGCGGCGACCCTTCGATCGATGTCGTCGAGCGCGTCCAGCACGGCTTGCCGCAGCGAGCCGTCGAGCAGCAGCGGCGCGTTCTTGCGCATGTCGCGCACCAGCAGCCAGAACCGGCGCTCGGCCAGCGAGGCGCCAAAGAACGAGGTCGCGACGTCGGGCAGCGCGTGGGCCTCGTCCAATACCAGCACGCCCGCGCTCGGCAGCAGCGACGCGGCCTCCCAACGCTCACGCACAGCGTAATCCGCCAGCAATAGCGCATGATTGACGACGGCGATGTCGGCGGCGACCGCGCGCCGGCGGGCTTGCAACACGAAGCACGCCTCGACCTGCGGACAGGCGCTACCCAGACAGTTGTCGGCGGTGCTGGTGACCTCTGGCCAGATCGGGTGGGTCTCGTCGACGCCGTAGACTTCGGCGCGGTCTCCGTGGGGGCTGGTGCGGGCGACCTGCTCGATGGCGAGCAGCTCCTGAGGGGCGGGAGAGCCCTGCGGCACGGCCTGCATCGCACGCTCGATCCGCTGGCGGCACAGGTAGTTGGAGCGCCCCTTCAGCACCGCCACCGCCCGCTGCAGTCCGGTGGCGCGCAGGGCGAGCGGGATGTCGTGCTCGACCAGCTGGCTTTGCAGGTGGCGGGTGGCGGTCGACAGGATCGCGCGCCGCCCTGAGGCCAGAATCGGCAGCAGATAGGCCAGCGTCTTGCCGGTGCCGGTGCCCGCCTCGACCAGCAGGTCGTTCTGGTTGGCCAGAGCTTGCGCAACGGCCTCTGCCATCACCTGCTGACCGGGCCGCACCTCGAAGCGGTCAAGCACACCGCCAAGCAAGTCGAGCAGCTGCGTCATGGAGTCTGGCCGGGCGCGAGCTGGGGACGAAGGGTTGTGGGATCGGCCACTTGCACAAGCGCGAAGGCGCGCGCGGCCGACTCGCCCAAGTAGCGGTGGCCGTCGTCGGTCGCCGGATACCCGAAGGTCGCCAGGCTCGCTTCGATCATGGTGTACAGCGGTCCCATCGGCGTCAGCACGGGCGTGCGTCCGTCACCACCCAGCGCGTCGCGGTCGCCCGCCAGCACGATCTGGTCGGGCTTGGCTGCGACGGCCTTGGCCAACACCGTCTGCACCGCGTCGCGGTTCAGCGAAGACATCAGGACCTGCGTGTGGTTGCGCAGGGGATCAAGCAGGAACGCAATCGGCAGCCCTCGCAGCCCCAGCGCCACGACGATCCCCGTCTGGCCAATCGTCTCGCGCACGTGGACCGCGACCTTGCGGCCGGCCATCCGGTCCGGCGCCTGGGTGTGGGCCAACAGCTGCATCGCGCCCAGCGCAAAGATCCCTAGAGCGAACAAGGCCATGGCACCCAGAAAGCGCCGCCGCGCCGGTCGGGCTTGGGTCTCGTCCGGCAGGTTGCCCGGCATGACCACCGCCGTCAGCCCAAGCCCCAGCAGCACCGCCGAAACCGCGCGCGCAACGCCCATCGCCTCGGCCACGCCGTCGGCCACGCCCTGACTGGCCGCCACCGCGACCCAAGCGACCGCCCCCAACAGCCCCAGCGCCAAGGGCAAGCTGTCGCGGTCGCCCAGCTCGCGCGGCAGGGCCGACGCCGACACGCCTAGCGTCCGCCAGCCATCCTGCTCGCCTGCTCCTTCCTCAGTAGAGACGGCAGGTTCCTCTGCGTCCACCGGGTCGGGACGGACTCGGCCGGTTCCCAAGCCCCACACCGCCACCACGCCCAGCAGCGCGCCCAGAATCGCCGTCCACCACGGGGCCGCTGTCAGGCCCAGCTGCCGCGCCATCGCGCCGATGGGTCCGCCGGGCAGGGTCGCCACCAGCGCGTGCGCGCCCGACACCATCGGAGCGTGCGCGAAGCCCGAGGGCACACCGGACAGCGCCGGGTCCAGCAGCCAGGCTGCCGCGGCGTTGGCTTGATTCGCCCAAGTGCCCACGACCAGCCACCGAGCGCCCAAGGCCCCCGCGGCGGCCAGCACCCATGTGCCCGCCGCCGTCGCCCGCAGCCGGTCGGTGGTCACGACCCGCCACGCGAGGTACAGGCCGCCCGGCACCATCAGCAGCACCGGCGACGCGAGAAAGCCCGCCAGCGCGACGGCGACACCGGACGCGACGACCCACGGCACCGAGGCATCGCGCAGCCCCCGACGCAGCAGCCAAAGCGACAAAAGCGCGCCCACGCCTGCCAGCGAACCGCCGTCGACCCGGAAGCCGCCGTCGATGCCCAGCGGCGCCATCGCGAGGATCAGCCCCGCCAACAGCCCCGGAATCGCTCCCCACCCAGCCACGCGGGCAAGGCCGACGGCCAGCAGGGGCAGCGCCAGCTCGAGCAGCAGTGTGGGCAAGCGGGTCAGGGACGCGGCGCCGCCAGAGATCATCGTCCAGCTGCTGTGGAAGTGGGCCACGGGCTCGGCGGAAGGCCCGTGGGCGGCCAGCCCCCACGCGGCGGCCACTTCCCCTGGCGCAAGGTCGGCCGAGAACAGCGGAACGGCGCGGATCGCCAGTGTCACGAGCAGCACGCGAATCAACAGCGTCCGCAGGTCCTTGGGATGGATCGTCATGGCTTCTCTGGGGTTAGGCGACGTCGGCAGAGCCGGCCGGGGGTCGGCGCGGCCAGAGGGTAGCGGTGGGATCGGGGCGGGGCAAGGGCACACCGCGCTACCGGCGCGTTGGGAGTCGTGCGCGGTGTCGTCAAATCTGGCAAGCTGCGCGTCCGGCGACCGTCAAGGCCGCTACTTGGAGCGTTTCGCGTGACTCACGTGCCCCTTCAGGACCCGGTCGCCATGGACCCCGAAGGCCAGCGTCTGCTGCAGCGGTTGCCGGACTGGCTGCCGGACCGCAGCAAACCCGCGGTGCTGGTGACGGTCTTTGCGGTCGAGGGCTCGGCGCCCCGACAAGTGGGGGCCCGGCTGCTCGCCCGCGGTGGCAAGCTGCTGGCTGGCACCATCGGCGGAGGTCATCTCGAAGAGCAGGCCGTGCGCGACAGCCTGCGCCTGGCCGAAGGCGCGCTGGAGGCCGACGACGCCGATGCGCCCGCCGAAGCTGCGGTCGAGGTTCAGGTCGAGGCGGACACGGAGGGCCATCACGCCCGCCTGAACCGCTATCCGCTGGGTCCGCAGCTGGCGCAGTGCTGCGGCGGCGTGGTGTGGCTGCACTTTCAGGCGGTCGACACGCGCAAGGCCCGGCAGATCTCCCAGCAGATCCTTGCCTTGGAGGCGGCGGGCGGCACCTATGAGACCCGGTTCGGACAGGGCGCCCTGCGCGAGCGGCCCACGCCAGTCCCCGTCGTGCTGCTGTGCGGCGCGGGCCACGTGGGCGCGGCACTGGCCCGGGTGCTGCAGCCGCTGCCGTGGCGGGTGATCGTGCTGGACGCGCGCCCAGACTGGGCCGACCCGATGCGCTTTCCGCTGACGACGGAGATCGCCTGCACCGAACCTCTGCGACTGCTCGCGGCGTGGGGCTGGCTGGGCCCCGAGGCGCAACAGAGTCTGGCTGCAGCCAAGGCCTCGACTTTGGGACGGATCCCGCCGGCCCCACCGCCACGCGCCACCCGCGCGATTGTGATGACCCACGACCACGCACTGGACCGCGAGATCGTTGATGCGCTGCTGCATGTGCCTGTGCGGACAAAGGATCCGGCGGCGTCGCTCGCCTATCTGGGCATGATCGGCTCGAAGACCAAGGTGGCGACCCTACAGCAGCGGCTGCGGCGACGCGGCACCGACCCCGAGCTGCTTGCCCGGCTGACGGCTCCCATCGGCCTTCACATGCCGGACGGGCGGATGCTGGGGGGCAAGCTGCCGGGAGAGATCGCGATCAGCGTGGCGGCCCAGCTCCTCAGTCTGCAATAGCCGTTCCCGCTACTGGTCCCAGCCGTCCTTGGCCGTGTCCAGATCGTCGACGTACTCGAGGCCGGCCGGCAACGCGAGCGAGTTGTTCCAGAAGGCCAGGATGCAGGCGCGCAGGTCGTTCCACTGCGGCGTCGAACCCGCGACGAAGATGACCGTGCTGGTCCGGTTGCCGGGAATCGACAGCGAGAAGTTGTTGGCATCGCTGGCATAGTAGTTGCTGCCGGGGCACCACGTGTTTGCGCCGTTGACGGACACGCTCGCACGGTCCTGGTCCACCCAAGCCGTCTGATAGGTATAGACGTTCCAGGCGATCGCGTTGGCCGTGGTGTTCTTGATGCGAAACAGCACCGCTGCCTTGTGCGAGTTGGTGCTCGAGTAGGACTTCCACTCTTCGGTCCAGACGTTCGCGTTGTAGCCGCCGTAGCCCTTCCGCGTGAAGAAGGACCGCTGCACCTCGCGACTGGAGCTGATGTTTGACGCGCAGGCGTTGCCGTCCGTCCAGGTTGACGGATTCACCCCACCGTAGACGTCGGTCCGGTTGCTCATGAACCAATCGCCTTGGTTCTCACCGTACGTGCTGAAATTGATCCAGCGGTAGACGACCGGCTTGACGGTCGTCGAGTCTACCGTGGTCACCTTGCCGTCGACCTTGAGGTCACCCTTGATGTAGGTCGCGCCGTCGACGATCAGGTCGCCCTTGATCTGGATCTTCTTGCTCGAAAGGGTCTGCAGGTTGACCGACCAGGCGACGACCTGGCCGTCGGTGGTGTTGTTGA
>JBMOIG010000013.1:0-54924 GCA_049317445.1 Myxococcota bacterium
GGGCTTGCGACGACGCGCGTCATCAGCACCACCCGGATGCGGTCGGGCTGGAAGCAGCCCTTGATCGCGAACCTGTCGACGGCGGCGGCCAGCGCAGCGTCGAACTCGTCGGTCGTCGTGTCGGCGGCACCATCGCCCGTATAGTCGATGGGTTGCGCGGCAAGGAACGCAGGGTCAAGGAACGACGCGCCCTGCACGGGCATCAAACGCAGCGGAGCCACCGCACCGCCCGCCGCCGCATCCACCGCGGTCAGCCGCGCCACCATCTCGGCGAACTTCTTCAGCTCGGCCTGCTGCTGGACGAGGCTCTGGTGCAGCGCAATCAGCGCCTGGGTGATCGAGTACGGGGCGGTGGCCGACAGCGACTGGCCGTTGGCGCGCAGGCGGCCCATCACCAGCACGGTCATGGCGGTGGTGGTCGCGTCAACTTGCAGGGCACCCGGCGACAGGTCTTTGAGATCATAGGTTTGTGGCGGGTTCAGCACGGAAGTCTGTGCGGGCAGGCTGGGCACGATGGCCAGCAGCTGCCGCGGACCGGATTGGGCCTGCAGGATGGCGTTGGTGAGGGTGCGCGTGCCCTCAATCTCGACCGCAAACGCACCAAGGCCGTCGGCAGTGGCTGCAAGTCCGTCCAGCGCCTTGCCATTGGCGCCGAACAGCTGGATGGCGGCCCCTGGCGCCTGCGGTACGGTGCCGGTCAGCGTCTGCGGCGCGGGCGCGGGCACGCGGACATGGTCCTGGCGTGCGACCTCGGTGAAGAACAGGCCGTCGATGGCGCAACCACTGGCGATAAGGGCGAGCACGGCCACCGCGGCAAGCGCGGCGCGGGCGGCGACAAGGGACCGAAGTTCATGCGTCATGGTGCACTCAGGTGCTGGGGGGAAGCGACGGGACAGCGCCAGCAAGCCTACGCGATTCGGGCGGGGGCGTCATCGTCGGGCGGGGGGCGAAGGGCGGAAGGTCGGGCTTTTTGACACCGATCGGCTCCGGGTTACCGTCCCTGTCCAGATGACTCGGAATCCGTCCACGCCCGCCCCGCCTTCCCCGCCGCTCGACCGGTCGCTGCCGGACTGGCAAGCGGAGCCTTGGTCCGCGACGGCCCTGCACTGGGCAGCGCGCCTGACCCCGTGGAAGTCCATGTTCGTCTTGGGGTTCGTGGGGATGGGCGTGTGGTTGATGGACCCATCGACTGCAGTGACCGTGGAGGACGCGCCTGCACCGCCGCCCGCTGCCACTGCTTCCCCGCCTCACGCAAAACCTGTCGCCGTTCGAGTGGTTGCACCGCCACCGGCGCCCAAGACGGCCGATGCCGCGGTCCCCGGACCCGCCAGCGCTCCCCCTCCGATCTCTGCGCTGCCGCCGTCGGCGGCGTTTGACCCGTTCGTGACGGAATTGCAGAAGCCCGACGCGATGTTCCCCGACCGCGTCACGACCCGTCTGGTGCGCCGCGTCGTGCTGGACCCCGGTCACGGCGGCGACAACGAGGGCACGGTTGGCGTGATCGGCGTACGTGAGAAGGTGCTGATGCTGCAGCTGGCCTGGCGGATCGCGGCCTATCTGCAGGCGCACAGCGATCTGGAGGTCGTGTTGACGCGAACCGGGGACGAGACGCTGCCCCTGCGCGAGCGCCCGCGGCTGGCCAACCAGTGGCACGCGGACGTGCTGATCAGCCTGCACGCCAATGCACACGAGAAGACCGATGTGGAGGGTATGGAGGTCTTCTTCCTGTCGGCCGCAAGCCGCGCCGAGTCGAGCCGTCGGGCCATCGAGCAGGCCGAGGGCATCGAGGAGGGCGCAGGCTCTGAGTCGGTGCCGTGGTCGGTCGGCGCCATCGTCGACGAGCTGGACCAGGCGTCGGCCCACGAAAGGTCTCAAGATTTCGCTGAGTTGCTGGCTGGGTCGCTGCGTTCGGTGCGCCCGTCGGCGGCGTTTCGCGGGGTGCGTCAGGCGGCGTTCGGGGTGCTGAAGGAAGCGAAGATGCCGGCCGTGGTGCTGGAGGTCGGCTACCTGAGTCATGCCCGCGAAGGTCGTACGCTGGTCGAGGACCGCGTGCACCGCGAGTTCGCGCAGGCAGTCCTGAAGGCGTTGCAGCGTCTGGATGCCCAAATGGCGGCAGCGCTCTTGTCGCAGCCGCTGGTCGTTACGGTCGACGTGCCCTGACCCGCTGCACCAGCTCGGCCGCCAGTAGATCTGCAAGCCGTTCGGCCGACTGGGGCCCCTGACCCCCGTCGAGTCGCGCCAGCACCGCGCCCGCCGCGTCGACCAACAGGCCGCGCCGCCAACCCGCGTCGACATCTGCGAGATCGTTGGCAAAGACGAGATCGGCATGGCTCCGCTGTGCCAGATGGGCCGCCGCCGCGCAAAGGACTGATTCGGTGGCGCGACTCAACAGCTTGAAGCCCAGCAAGAATGTCGTGGGGCACGCTGCCTTGACCTCGTCGATGGCCTTGGCCGTCGGCAACAGGTGCAGCGTCAGCCCGTCGGCAGCGCCAGCCGACGGCCGCAAAAGATCCTTGCGCGAAGCGATCTTGCCCAACACTGGCACCGGCGCGAAGTCGGCCACCGCCATCGCGCACGCCACGCCGTCGGGCCGCAGGTCGCGGGACAGGCGGGCAAGCGTCTCTGTGGCCTGCGCTGCCGTCTCCACCGGGTGCAGCACCAGCGTCCCGCGGGCCAGCCGCTGCCGCCAGGACTCTGCCATCAGCGACACTTGCTGCAGTTGCGCGCGCAGTTCGTCGTCCGTGGCCGGCAGCACTTGGAGATCACTGCGGATCTGATGGGGCAGGGCGGCGCCCGGACCGTGCATGTAGTGGACGGTGGCGCCTTGAGCGAGCCAAGCGCGCGCCAAAGCGGCAGGCAGGGTTCCGGTGGCGACGTTGGTGACGTGCCTCACGTCGTCGATCGGTTCTCGGGTGCCGCCAGCCGTCACAACGAGGCATAGCGGTCGTTCGGCGGTGGTGGGGGAAGCCGACATCGTGGATGCCTCAGCGCAGCAGCGAGAACCACACGACGGCGGCCAGTCCGATTCGGTACAGGCCGAAGGGCAGCAGGCCCACCTTGGCGATCAGCTTCAGAAAGCCCGCAATCGACAGCCACCCGAACAGGAACGACGTCGCCAGCCCGACTGCCATCGCCGCAGGGCCGATGTCGCGCGCCAGCACCGGCCACTCCTTCAACAGCTCGTACCCCGTGGCCGCGCCCAACACGGGAATCGCCAGCAGGAACGAGAAGTCCGCCGCCGCCTTGGTGTCGAACCCGGACAGCATCGCGCCGATCATCGTCGACATCGAGCGGGAAGTGCCGGGGATCAGCGAAAAGCACTGGATCAGGCCGATCTTCAGGCCCGACAGCGGCCCCATATCGTCCAGCGTTTTGGTCCGTGGGCGTTTCCGAAACGCGAGGTCGGTCGCGATCATCACCACGCCTCCCACCGCCAGCGCCCACGCCACTGGGGCGGGTCCGAACAGCGCGGCCTTGATGGCTTTGCGCGCGGCCAGTCCGACGATCATCACGGGGACGAACGCAACCACCATGCTGTACAGCAGGTTGCGCGCTCGCAGCCGGGTCGCCTCGTCCGTCGCTTGCAGCTGGGCGGCACGAGCACGAAGCAGGGGAAGGTACCAAACCAGGCACGCCAGCACGGCACCTGCCTGAATCACGATGTCGAATGCGTCGACGGCTGCCTTTCGCGCCGGATCCGCGTCCAGCCCCAGCCACGACCCGGCGAGGATCAGGTGGCCGGTGGACGACACCGGAACGAACTCGGTCAACCCTTCGACGATCCCCAAGACGATGGCGTGGATAAGCTGCATGGCCGCGCGGTGTAGCCCGGAGGGCGTTGGACCGCAAGAAACCGCAGGTGCGTTTCGGGAAGAAAGGGCGACGCAGCCTCGACGTTTGCCGAAGCGCAGGTTTCTGGCGCCAAACGCCGCAACGTGAGAGACAAGGGGACCAACGGCACCACGGAGAACGGCATGGCGCAGGCGGTCTTCCAGAACAAGGTGGTGGTGGTGACCGGCGCCTCGGAGGGCATCGGTCGGTCTCTGGCGCTGCAGCTGGCACCGCAGAAGCCCAAGTTGGTGCTGGCCGCCCGGACACGGGAGCGGTTGGAGTCGCTGGCGGAGGAGTGTCGGCGTCTGGGAGCTGAGGCGCTGCCGGTTCCCACCGACGTCACCGACCCGGAGGCGTGCAAAGCTCTGATAGAACAAGCAGTTGCAGCGTTCGGTGGCGTGGACGTGTTGGTGAACAACGCGGGCACGACGATGTGGACGCGCTTCGACGAGATCCGCGACCTGTCCATCATTGAGCGGCTGATGCGCCTGAACTTCATGGGCAGCGTCTATCCCACCTGGCACGCCCTGCCGCACCTGAAGCGGGCCAAGGGTCGCATCGTGGTCGTGGCCAGCGTCACCGGCCTGACCGGGGTGCCGACGCGCAGTGCGTACTCGGCCACCAAGCACGCCCAGGTCGGCTTCTTCGACTCGCTGCGGGTCGAGCTGCGGACCGATGGCGTCACGGTGACCATCGTGTGCCCCGACTACGTCGTCAGCGACATCCACCGCCGCGCGCTGGGGCCAGACGGGCTGCCGATGGGGCGAACGACGCCCGTGGCACGCAACGCCATGACCGCCGACGAGTGCGCCGCGTTGATGATTCCGGCGATGGAGCAGCGCGAGCGTCTGCTGATCACTTCGCGTCGCGGACGGTTGGGGCGGTGGGCGAAGCTGGTGCTGCCCTCGCTGGTCGATGGCGTGGCGGCCTGGGCGATCCGACAGCGTCACTAGCAAGCTTGGAAACGCGCGCAGCGACGCCCAAATCGACGTTTTGTGGCCCGTCTCTCGCGTGGCGCTATGCTCGCCCGCCATGACGCAAGAACTCGCCCTTCGCCTCCGTACCGTCGCACTGCTGCTGGCCGCCAGCAACCTGCTGTCCCGCGTGTTGGGTTACGGGCGCGACTGGCTGATCTCGACGAATTTCGGCGCCAACGGCCTGACGGACGTCTATCAGGCGTCGTTCACCCTGCCGGACATGCTGAACTACCTGTTGGCCGGTGGTGCGCTGTCGCTGTCGCTGCTGCCGCGCATGTCGTCGCTGTATGCGGCAGAGGTGCAAGTGCCCGAAGGGATGACGCCCGCTCGGGATTGCCACGGCCTGACGCCGGGAGACCACGCCTTCTCCGTGGTGTTCACCGTCGTCCTGTTGGCGGCCGCCGCAGTGATTGGGCTGGCGGAGGTGTTCGCCCGACCGTTGGTGGCGGCCCTTTTCCACGGCTTCACGCCGGAGCAAATCGACCGGACCACCCACCTGACGCGCATCGTGCTGCCAGCGCAGTTGTTCTTCATCTGCGGTGGGTTGGTGCAGGCCACGCTGCTGGCTCGTCAGAGCTTCAAGGCGATGGCCTTGACCCCCCTGTGCTACAACGCCGGCATCATCGTGGGCGGTCTGGTGGGCAGTCAGTCGGGGCAGATCGAGGGCTTCAGTTGGGGCGCGCTGGTCGGCGCCGCCGTGGGCGGTTTCGCCGTGCCGGTGTGGTCTGCGATTGGCAAGCTTCGGTATCGATTCATGGTTCGTCCGTCGGACCCGGAGGTGCGCGCGTATCTGTGGATCGCGCTGCCCCTGATGGTCGGCGTGAGCCTGACCTCTGTGGACGAGTGGCTGGGGCGCCACTTCGGGGCGGCACTTTCCGCGGGCACCATCTCGTGGCTGGCCATGGCGCGGCGCGTGATGCTGGTGCCGATCGGCCTGTTGGGCGCGGCGGCGGGGCAGGCGACCGGTGCCTTCATCGCCAAACTGTACGCCGAAAAGCGCCATGAAGAACTGGCCGACCTGCTCGCGACGTCGGTGGCCGCTGTGGTCGGGTTGTCGCTGGTGTTCTCTGCGTTCCTGATCGCGATGCCCGATGCCGTGATCGGCATCCTTTTCGAGTACGGGCGCTTCAAGCAGGCCGACACGCTGCGCTCTGCGGCTGCGCTGGTGCCTCTGGCGGTCGGTATTTCGGCTTGGGGAGCCCAGTCGGTGCTGGCGCGTTCGTTCTTTGGCACAGGCGATACGTGGCGGCCGATGATCGCCACCACCGTCGTTACCCTCTCCGTTCTGCCGGTGTACAAGTTTCTGGCGCAAACCCCCAGCGTCATCGACCCGCTGGTGGGTCTGGCGGTCGCGGCCACGTTGGGCATGTTCCTGCAGGTCATCGTCCTTGCGGCTCTGGCTCGCAAGCGACTCGGGCTGCACTTGCGGCCGCTGGTGGTGGGCGTGGGCCGGGGGCTGGCGGTGGCGACGTGCGCGGGGCTGGCTGCGTGGGCCGTGGACTTGTGGAGTCACCAGGCCGCCTTTGTGGAGGCTGGCAAGCTGCGTTATCTGACCCGGCTGGTGCTGTCGGGGTCTGCGTGGGCCGTCGCCGTCGTTGTGTTGGGCGTTTGGTGGCGCATGCCGGGCCTTCCGCGGCAGATGCAGGGGTTGCTTCGACGGCTGGGCCGAGCCTGAGTTCCTGCGAAAATCGCGCACCTCGTCGGCAAGTCATTTCTGCGCCGACGCGGTGAAGCTGCCGAAAACGATGCGGAATCTTCGCGCTTGCATGCGCTGGCCGGGACAGGTACGTTGCTGTCCAACCGCCCAGTGTGGCCGGCCGGAATTGGAGTTCACCATGCCTCTGCTGCGGCTCACCTTCACGTTGTCCCTGCTGCTTGCTCTGGTTCTTCCGCTTGCCGGCTGCGGTGGCGACGACGTGTGCACAAAGCACGGTGCCGTCACGGTCTGCGGTGACTTCGGCGAGCCGCTGTACGTGACCCAGCTGGGCGGCGCGACGCAGTGGCCCCCAGTCGCCATCGAAGCAGGTCGGCTGCTGGTGGCACGCGGCACCACACTGGTCGAGATCGACGCCAAGGGCGCGGTGCACACGCTACAGCAGGTTGGCGAGACGCTGACGGCACCTTCGACCGACGGTCAGGGCACGATCTTCGGGGTCAGCTCTGGTGCCAATGGAGCAACGGTGCGCTCTTGGACGGGGATGGAGACGGCGACCCCCGGCTGGACGCGCTCCCTGCCCGGCACCGCCCTCGGCTCACCGCCGTCGGTCAGCGACGGGCAGGTCTATGCGGCAGTGCGCGAGGGCAACGGCCACGGCACGCTGTACACCATCGGCCGTGAGGATGGCGCAATCCTGCGTGTTCGCGAGGGTTCTTCCCAGGCGGCTGTCGTGCCCGACGGCACGCTGCGCTACCTGACGACCCCCAACGGCACGGACGGCTTCGCCGGTGCGCCGATCTACGCGAGCCTGGTCGCTGAGCATCCCGACGGCAGCGTGGCTTGGACCGTCGCGGAGCCGCAGGGCATCGTCGACTTCGCCCCCGGCCCCAACGGCGACACATTCTACGTCACCGGCGGCGTCCACGTGCTCAAGCGCGTCACGGGTCTGGGTCAGGTCGCGTGGTCGTTCAACCCGCCGTGCGCGAACTGCACCGTCGCCGCCGCGCCGACCGTCAGCGAAGACGTCGTCTACTTCCCAGTGTGGGAGGAGCACCAGCAGGAGTTCGTCGATCCCCTGTTCGCCCTGAACATCGCCGACGGCTCGCAGCGCTGGGTGTACGACGGCTTCTCCAGCCGATCGAACAGCTTCTCGCCCGGCAAGCTGCTGAATCCCTTTGGCTTTACCCAGGCACCGGTCAGCACAACCAACGTCAAGCACCACCCCGCCGGCCGCCCGGTGATGGCGCAGGACGGCACGTTGTACGTCTCGACCGACGGCTCCGTCGCCGCGTTGGACAAGAACGGCTACATGATTGGTCTGGCCATGTACGACGCCACGGCGGGTGAAGTGATGCTCGAGGCGCACATGGGCGATGCAGCGACCAGCTGGATCAACCCCGGCATCCGTCCGTCTCCCGTGCTGGGTCCCGACGGCACGCTCTACGTTTGGGACGGCGTCGCCGTGCACGCGTTCGCCACCGGCCGCAAGGCAGAGACCTCCGCGTGGATCGCGCCCTTCGGCGGCCCGGACAACGCTGGTCGCGTCCCGAAGTAGCGGTTGCGGCCCCTGCGCCAATTCGCCAGCTCTTCTCGTGTGGACGGCGGGTTGCATTGACCCCCGGCAGAGCCGGTCGCTAGACTGGCCCCCATGCTCGACCCCCAACGCTATCTCGCTCGCGTCGGCCTTGCGGTGGCGGCCATGGCGCTTGTCGTCGGCTGCCGGACGTCGTCGCAGGTTGTCGAGGCTTCGCCGGATGATCCGGGTTTCCAAGGGTTGCGCTATCCGGCGCCTGAACCCTCGTCCCCTTCGGACCGCCTGCCCCCTCCGCCTACGCCGGGCGAGGGGACGGTCGAGGCTCCCCCTGCGCCGCCGGGTGTCGCCGTCGCCGATGAAGGCATGGCCGAGGCCGTGCAGAACGCCGCCGTCCGCGACCAGGAGACTGAGCGGTTGGCGCGGGGCTACTTCGTGCTGGTGGAGGCGCTGTACCGCATGAGCTCGGCGCGGTCGGCAACCGACGGCGACACGTACGACCCCCTGCCGCTGGCCCGCCTGCACGCCGATTTGGTCAACGAATTGAATGATCTGGCGCGGCGCGCGGCCGTGCTCCAGAACCGATACCTCGAGATCGCCACGCAGCAGTCGATCGACCTTGCCGGCGACGACGAAGCCCCCGGCCGCTCGGGCAGGGTTCGCTTCTACTTTCGCATGACGACCTGCGTTCGCCGCGACACTGAGGACCGCGCCAGCGATGGAGAGCGGCACCTGAAGTCCGTGGCGTCCGGTGTCGGGGGCGACTCGCCCGCCAGTCCGGCACAGGCTGTCAAGCGACATGCCAACGATCTCAAGCGATTGGCTCACACGCTGGAGTGCTCCCGCTTGGTTTCCCGGTCGCTGGGGCACTGACCTTCCGTATCCCGCTGCATCGAGAGAACCGCAAGCCATGCCCGAACTTCCCGAGGTCGAGACCGTTCGCCGTCACCTGGCCGCGTGCCTGCCTGACCAGCGCATCGTGGGGGTCGACCTTCGGCGTGAGGACTTGCGGTATCCCATTCCGGTGCGGGAGGTGCAGGCTCTGGTCGGTGCGACCCTGCACGACGTCCGCCGTCGGGCCAAGTACCTGCTGCTGGACGCGAAACTGCCGCGCGGGCTGCCGCGGGTGGTGCTGGTGCATCTGGGCATGAGCGGGCGCCTGTTTCACGAGGTCGGCGAGCCCCCAGAGTGGCGTTTGCATGAGCATTTCCGCTTCCGCCTGACGGGCGACCACGGGCCGAGTGTCCTTCGGTACGTCGATCCGCGGCGCTTTGGCGCGCTGGACGTGATGCTCGCGCGCGACGAACCGACGCACCCGCTGCTTGCGTCGCTGGGGCCAGAGCCGCTCGACGACCTGACGGCCGCCGGTCTGGCGCAGCAGGCGCAGACCTGCCGCATCGCGGTCAAGGCCTTCCTGATGGACAGCCAGCGGGTCGTGGGCGTGGGCAACATCTACGCGAGCGAGGCGTGTTTCCACGCTGGCGTGCACCCGCTGCGCCCGGCTTGCAGCCTGAGTCTGGCGGAGTGGCAGCGGCTGGTGGTCGGCGTGCGCGAGGTGCTCTTGGCCGCCATCCGCGCGGGGGGCTCGACTTTGCGCGACTTCGTGGGCGGCGACTCGATGCCGGGCTCGTACCAACAGGAATTCGCCGTTTACGGGCAAGCGGGCGCGCCTTGTCGCCGCTGTCCGCCTCGCAACCATGCCGTGGTCGAGCGGGTGGTGTTGGGAACGCGGGCGACGTATTTCTGCGGGGGCTGCCAGAAGTAGCTGGTCGGGTCAGCGCGGCGGCGGGTCAGGGCGTCGCTGGTCCGGCGGTGTCGGCTGGCCGAGTTCGCCCGCCTTGTCCTTGTACTCCACAGCCTTGTCCTTGAGTTCCCCGGCCTTGTGCTGCACGTCGGCGGCGGCTTCCTTGGCCTGATCGACCGCCTTGTCGTCCAACAGCAGCACCATCGCGCCCAGCGCCAGCAGCGTGCACAGCAGGGCCACGATCAGGTGCTTGGTGGCCTTGAACAGCAGCCAACCAGCGACGATGATCACGAGTGCGATCGCGAGGTTGCGTGGGGTCAGGTAGGTGGTCCAGTGCATGGTCGGCTCCGGTTGTCGGTGGGGTCAGGCTTGGGCGGAAGGCACCAGCTCGGCGACCACCACGGGCTTGCCGCGCTGCATCAGCACCGCCACATCGCCCTGGGCTTGCGCCTGCACGAGCCGGGCAAACCCAAAATCAGCTTGCGGAATGACGATATCCGCAACATCGGTGCGTCCCGCGTCGGTGACCACGACAAACAGCCCGCGCGGCACGCCACCCTTGTGGAACTGGCCGGTCGAGTGCAGGTAGCGCGGTCCGACCTGCACGACCACTGCCGCTTCCGTGCGGGCTTGCAGGGCTTGGCGCAGGGCCTCAAGCCGCTGCAGGTTGCCTTGCGTCGGCGCCAGCCACGCCAGAACGGCCAAATAGTCGTCGGCGGGCAGACTCGCCAGCTCTTGCGAAAGGGCGCCCGGCAGCTCGTTCAGCGACGCAATGCGCAGGCGGCGTGCGGGCTCTACCGGCGCCAGCTGTCCCCCCAGGATCGCGGCGGTCGCGGTCTTGGCAGACGTGACGTCGGGCTCGTCGAACGGATTGATGCCCAGCAGCCAGCCGGCCACCGTCGTGGCGAACTCCCAGCGCACGACCTCGGTCCACAGGTCCGCCACCTCCGGCATCACCTCAGCCGATTGGGGGATGCCCGCAGCCGTGGCCCGCAGCAGGAACTCCTCGTCGGGCTTGGCGAATGTCGTCAGTCCGACCACTACGGCGTGGGACAGCCGCTGCTCCAACTGCGCGCCAGCGCCCTCGACGCCGCCCAACACGGGCAGGACGCCGGTGCCCAGCTTGCCCGTCGACTCACCGACCAACTGCTCGACCCAACCACCGAAACCCTTGACATCCTTGCCCAATGCCAGCCGCATCTGCCAACGACCGGTCTGCTGCGCGGCGGCCAGAAAGGCGCCCAGACGCGCCCCCGGATTCAGACGCGGGTCCTCTTCGCGGCACTCCGTCAGCATCGCGTCGACGCGGTCCAACGCATCCTGCAGGGCCACACCTGCCAGCGCTGCGGGCACCAGACCGAACAGACTGGCCGCTGAGAACCGACCGCCGATGTCAGCCGGGTTCAGGAACACCTCGCGGAAGCCCTGCGCGCGCGCCAGAGACTCCAGTCCCGAACCAGCGTCGGTGATGGCGACGAAGTGGTTGCCGTCGTCGAAGGCGTGCCGCAATGCCTTGTACGCACTGAGGGTTTCGAGCGTGCCGCCGGACTTTGTCGCGACAACGAACAAGGTCTTGCCCTCGCGACACCAGGCGATCCCGTCGGCGATGGCTTCGGGATGCGTGCTGTCACACACGCGAATCGGCAGACCCCGCTTGCCTCGCAGGTGTCGCCCCACGACCTCGGGCCACAGGCTGGAGCCGCCCATGCCGACTACCAACACGCGGTCGTAGCCCTGCCGCTCGACGACCCGCGCCAGCACAGCCAACCGCTCGACCTGATCGCGCATCGTCTGGACCGAGAACAACCAGCCCAGTCGGTTACGCACCGCGCGGGCGACCGCCGGGTCCTCGCTGAACAGGGCGCCATCGCGCTGCCAGATGCGCACGATGGCTTTGGCCTGATCCAGCTTGTCCAGATGCTGCTCCACCAGACGGTCCAAGTCGGTCAGGTCGTCGCGCACAGGACCGGAAGTCTCTGCATCCAAGGGCAAATCGGTCGCCATTCGGGGGCTCCTGTCTGGGTTCGGGGGCGGTCCGTCGTGGCTTCGCCGGGGACGGACGGCGCACAAGCCTACACCGCGCGACCGGTCGGTGTCTGCCCCGTCGGCGGCGAGCATGGCCACAGTCGCCATCGCGCAAATCCCCGCGATTCTTGATCGTCTGCCGCCCGGGACGTAGCCTGTTGGGGTCATTTGGCGTGGTCGTTCCGCAGCTTGCGCGTCCGACCCTACGCGTTGTGCCATTCCGGGGAGGGCCCATGCCAGGTCGCGAGACCCGCGTGTTGCTTCAGTTCGCGGTCGTCGTGTGTGCGGTTGCTTTGGTTCGGTTGCCGACCGCACGGGCTGCTGCAGCCGAGATCGACGAGCACGTCGTCTATGAGTTCTTCGATGCGGTGAAGGACGGCGACGTCGCCACGGCCAAGCCGCTGCTCGCCAAGTATCGCAAGCTCGTTCAACTCAAGACGGATTTTGACCAGACTGCAACGCATGTCGCTGCCGGTGCCGGCAACGCGGAGATGATGAAGCTGCTGCTGTCCAAGGGAGCGGACCCCAACGCGCTGGACGAGTACGGCAAGCCGCCCATCCTGTATTCGGTCGCTCAGGCGGATCTGGAGGTGTCGCGCGCGCTGCTGGCCAAGGGAGCCAAGCTGGTCGGTCCAGCGCGTTCGGCTCTGGCGCTGGCGGTGCAGGTCGACTCGCCCCCGCTGATCGGTCTGCTGCTGGCCAAGGGCGCCGCGCCCAACCAGACCGACGACGAGGGATGGACGCCGCTGCACCACGCCGCCTGGGACGGCAAGGGGCCGGCGGTGATGGCGCTGTTGCAGTCGCCGAAAGTCGACACCAATGCCCAGGACTTGGGCGGGGTGACGCCGCTGATGCTTGCCGTGCAGGCCAGTCGGCGCGTGGGGGCACCCTTTCTGACACCGATCCGAGCCATGGTCGCCAAGGGTGCCCGGGCAGAGTTGGCCGCCCAAACCGGGGTGACTGCGGCGCGCATCGTGCTGGCGATGCGGTTGCGCGACGTGGCGCCGCTGTTGGGGGCCGCGATGGGCAAGTCGCCGCCGACCGATCCTCCGCCAGCCTTGGCCGCGCAGGAAGTCGCGACGGGCGTTGCCCACGGATGCATGAGGCTTAGCGACTCGACCCTTGCGTGCTGGGGCGGCAATGCGTTTCGCCAGGCGGGGCCCTTCGAGGCCAACGTCCTCGACACGCCGGAGGCCGTGCCGGGTTTGGTCGGCGTGGCCCAGGTCGTGACGGGCGGTTTCCATAGCTGTGCCCGTCTCGAGCACGGCCGCGTCGCCTGCTGGGGCAACAACGAGCAGGGGCAGCTGGGAGCTGGCAAACAGTCGCGCCACATCGCCATGCCGTTCCTGGTGCCGAATGTGACCGATGTGGTCGAGCTGGCCGCCGGGCGCGCCTTCACGTGCGCGCGCACGGCCGCGGGAGAAGTGAAGTGTTGGGGCGACAGCAGGGCCGGCCAATGCGGCGTGCCTGAGACCGAAGCCGTCCTGGAACCCCATCAGGTGCCCAGCGTGTTCAACGCGACGCTGCTGAGTGCCGGGACATGGCACGCCTGTGCCGTGCTGGGCAGCGGCAAGACGGTGTGCTGGGGCGACAACAGCCGCGGACAGCTGGGCGAGCCGATGATCGAGTCGTCGGCGGCCCCAGTGACCGTTCCCGCCATCGGCCCCGCCAAGGAGCTCGCGTTGGGCGACCGCCACAGCTGCGTACGCACCGACGACGACACGGTCCGCTGTTGGGGCGACAACACCATGGGTCAAGCCGGCTCGGGGCGGCCAGTTCCGCGCTCAGACCGCATGGCGGGCATCACCTCGGTCGTGCCGGCTCCCACCCGCGTCGACGGCCTGGGCAAGGTCGAGGGGCTCGCGGCCGGCGGCGGTCACACCTGCGCGCTGAAGGCAGGCGCGGTCTGGTGTTGGGGAGGCTACGGCGGCAA
Organism: Myxococcota bacterium; assembly: GCA_049317445.1. Taxonomy (GTDB): domain Bacteria; phylum Myxococcota_A; class UBA9042; order UBA9042; family UBA9042; genus CAJBNH01. The sequence continues at coordinate 13,699 of JBMOIG010000013.1, forward strand.
CGACGCCCGTGCCCCGCAGTCGTCGCCCTGGATCCAGCATCCTGCGAACGCCAAGGCCATCAGTGTCGGCGGCGTGTTTGCCTGCGCGCTCACGACGACCGACGCGCAGCCCCTGTGCTGGGGTGCGGAGGGCTCGCTGGGCCTTGGCTTGCAGGGAGAGCGGATTCAGTACGAGCCAACGCCGATGAAGGTGTGGTTCGTGAAGCCCGAGCCCGTTCCCGACCCGTAGCTATTCCACGCCCACGTACCAGGCATACATCGCGACAGCGGCCGCGACGGCGGCGTTCAGCGACTCGCTGCCCGCTTCCATGGGGATGGCGACGGCTTCGCCCCGCAGCTCCGGCGGCAGGCCTGCGCCCTCCAGACCCGGCAGCAGCAGGAAATCGTCTGGGAAAGCGAACTGCTTGAGCGGACTTCCCTCTGCCGACAGGAGTACCCGGCGCCCCTCACTGGCGGCAGCAACCTCAGCCAGCGAGCCCGCTTTCCACAAGCGCAGCCGAAACGCGGCGGTTCCCCCCGCACGCAGCGCCTTGGGGTGGAAGGGCGAGGCGGCCTCCTTCAGCAGCACGACCTCGCGCACGCCGAAGGCCGCGGCCGAGCGCAGCACTGCGCCCACGTTCTCGGGGTCCTGAAACGGCACGGCCAACGTGCAGCCTTCCAGTGTCCCCGGCCACGCCTGCGGCTCGTCGACCTGCAGCACCAGCAGCGGCGCCGAGGTGCCGAACACGTCCAGCTCGCGAAACAGACCGGGAGCCAGCACGGCGACGGGCAGGTCGGGCGGGGCCTCCTCAGGCACCGTCTCGAGTCCTCGCGGCACCAACAGCTCATGGCAACGCTGTGGAAAGTCTCGCAGCGCCTCAGGAACCGTCTTCTGCCCCGACAGCAGCGCCAGACCCGACTTGCGCACGCCACGGCCGGTCAGCAGCCCCTTCCACGTCTTGAACGACTCGTTGGCCTCGCTGTCGATGGGGCGGGTCCGCCGTCGGACGAGCTCGCTCAAGTCCTCCAGTCTGCGAAACGTCACCAGCCGTCGCTCATGGGTCGAAAACGGCAGCGCATACGCGATGTCGTCCTCCAGACACCACGAGCGGCCAAAGTCGCGCGCGGCCTCGGCGATCTCGTCGTCGCAGTGCGGCCCCTTCATGAACACGGCCAAGCCACCGGGCGGGACAAAGGCGCGAACCCTGGCCAGCGTCACCGGAATCTTCTCCAGCGCTCGCGTAATCACACCCTGCACCGGGCGCGGGAACGACGAGAAGGTCTTGCCGCAAAATGTCTGAATGCCCTTCAGTCCCGCGGCGGTGATGGCCTCGTCCATGAAGTCGACGCGGCGGGCGCGCCCCTCGGACAACACGACTTCGACCTGCGGCGCGGCGATCTTCAGCGGAATGCCGGGAAAACCCGCGCCCGATCCAATGTCGAGCAGGGGCGACGGCAGCTTGGCCCCCAGCTTGCGCGCGACCAGGATGCAGTCGACGTAGTGCAGGGTGACCATCGAAGCGAACGACCGTAGCCGGGTCAGGTCGCCGTCGGCGTTTCGTTCGCGCAGCAGCCGGTGATACGTCCAGAGCTGCCGAAGCGCGTCGGGCTCGAGACCGGCACCGCTGGCCTCGAGCATCTGCCCGAAGCCCTCGAAGGTAGGCGAGAATCGCGTCATGGGGCAGGTTCCGCGGCAGGTGGCGTGGGGGGGCGGGTCAGGATGGAAGCGAGGATGCCGACGCCGAGGATCAGTCCGATCACGCCCAGCGAGACAGCCGGCGGGATGTGCACCCACTCTGTGACCAGCATCTTGACGCCGATGAAGGCGAGCAGCACGACCAGACTGGCCTTGAGGTAGCGGAACAGCACGATGAGGCCGGCCAGCGCAAAGTACAGCGACCGCAGGCCCAGGATAGCGAACACGTTCGAAGTGAACACCAGAAACGCGTCGCTGGTCACGGCGAAGACGGCCGGGATCGAGTCCACGGCGAACACCACGTCGGTCGTCTCGATCATCAATAGCACGAGCATCAAGGGCGTCATCGCGCGGCGGCCATCGGGCAGGCGCGTCAGGAACTTGTGCTCTTCAAATTCGGCAGTCACCGGATAGAGCTTGCGGGCAAACCGCAGCACCTTGCTGTTTTGAATGTCGAAGTGGTCGTCCTTCTGGAACGCCATCTTCAGCGCCGTGATCAGCAGGATGCCGCCGAACACGTACATCATCCACGCAAACCGGTTCAGCAGCACGGCGCCGGCGCCGATCATCACGCCGCGCAAGACCAGCGCACCCAGGATGCCCCAGAACAGCACGCGGTGCTGGAACTGCCGCGGTACGCGAAAGGTGCCGATGATGAGGGCGATGACGAAGATGTTGTCGACGCTGAGCGAGTACTCCACGACGTAGCCGGTCAGGAACAGCATCGAGGCGTCCAGGCCCGATAGGGTCTCACCTGTTCGCAGGCCGAAGCCGCCGATGTGATGCTCGTAGAGGAAGTAGATGACGACGTCGAACGCCAGCGACACCGTGATCCACAGCGCAGTCCAGCGCAACGACTCGCGAAACCCGATGACGTGGTCCTTGCGGTTGAAGACGCCGAGGTCCAGGGCCAGAAACCCCATGATGAGCAGGATGAACAGGGTCCAGATCAGGACTTGCATGAGGTGTTCCGGGTTCGGGGGGCTCGCCTCTTGGGGGTCCCGACGCTCGCGGGGATGCGGATTGTGCCTGTGCCCCCCGCCCGCCACAACTGCCCCGGCGTCCGAACGCGAGCGGGGGACCGCTTTCGCCCGCGCCATCCCCGCAGTACCCCCGGGCGCGTTGCCAAGGCTGAGGTCCGCCGCCATACTTCGCGTTCTCCCACCACGCCTTGCCTGCTGAGGAAGACCATGACCCGCACCCGCCGTCGCTCGCTGTTCGCCTTGACCCTTGCGGCCGCCGCTTGGACCTTTGCGGCGTGCGGCGCCCCTCCAGCCCCGGTCGTTCGTCCCCCCCTTGGAGAGCCCGGCGGCGTCTACGAGACCACCTGCACGGCCCTGCGGTCTGAGCACGCCCGCGAGCTGGCTGAGAAGCGCTATGTGCCGACCGGTCTTCTGGTTCATGCCTGGCCGGGAGCTGTCGCCGCCGACTTGGGCGTCGTAAAGTCCGAGCTCGACCTGGTCCCGGGTCTGCTGGAGCCCGCCCCCGCCGGAACGCAGCTGCGCATCGCCTTGGTGCTGGCCCGCGGAGGCGCAGGCAAGTCCAAGCTCGCGTGGTCGATCGCCGCGCAGGCGTGCGCCAAGGTTCCCGTCTTTCGCGTGGACTTGGCCACCGAGATCGCGCCCCGCGTCGAGTCCGAAGGCAAGGTCGCGCTGGCCTATCGCATCGCCCGCGAGGTCGGCCTGGCTACCCCCGAGACCGCCGAGGACGTGCTGAAGCGCGCGCTGGGCGACCGACCGTGGCTGGTGATCGCCGACTCGCTGGACGAGGTGCCGCTGCTTCAGCGTCAGGCCGTGGCCGCGCAGCTGGATGATCTGGTCACGCGCATCGCACCGAAGGCCCGCGTGGTCGTGTTCACTCGCCCGCCCGTCTTCACCAGCAACTACGGCCTGCAGAGCGTGGATGTGCGCGTCGAGATTCCGCAGATGTCGTGCGCCGAGAGTGACGATGCCATCGCGCACACGGTGGCCGAGGGCAAGGATCGCAAGGCTTTCGACGAATTCGTCAAGCGTTATAGGCTGGACCGGCAGGTCACGGCGTATGGCCGCTGCTACTATCCGCACCTCGCGACTTGGCGTGACATTCAGGTGGTCGACCGGCTGGTGCGCAACACCGTCGCCGTCCAAGGCGCCGAGATCGCCGGATTCACCGCGGGAAGGGCGCAGATCTACACGTATTTCATGACCGCCCAGCTGGTCCGCGACATGCAGGGGGTCGAGGTGCTGCCTGCCGACGCTCTTGCCGCCGTGGACCGCATGGTCACCGCGCAGAACCCCGAAAACGGCGAGCGCAACCTGCCATTCGCCCTGCACCAATGCGTTGCCGCGCTGCCGGGTATCGACACCGGCGTCGCGCAGGTCACCTGCGAGCGGCTGCTGCAGTCGTCGTTGTTCCGCGCAGGCCACGAGGTCGGCGTCTGGCACTTCGACAACCAGAGCTTGGGCGACCTGTTCCTGGCGCGCTGGGCGGCGACGGCGCTGGACAACGGCGGTCGTGCCGACTGCACCCGCGTGACCAAGCTGGCGACCATGCTCGAGTCGAACGAGGTGGCGGGCTTTCTGGTCGGTCAGGCGAACGGGCAGCAGTGTCTGGGCATGATCGCCAAGGAACTGTGCCACCGCGGCGGGTTCGCGCAGCACGTCTACGAGCAGCTGGACCAAGGACTGCCGACCGGCATGTCGCGGGCCATCCTTTTGCGCGATGCCATCGAACAACTCGAAGGCCTACCGAATGACCTCTGCACGACGCAGCTGCTCGAACAGCTGGGCCAAGGCCTGCCGGAACCGCCGCCTCGCGAAGCGCCGCCCCCCGCGCCCGAGCCGCCCGCGAAGAAGAAGGTCAAGGGCAAGGCCAAGACCAAGTAGCTGAATCCAGGACCCAGCATGGCCTCCTCCAACCTCGTTCTTCGCTTCGAGCTGCCCGCCTCGGCTGAGCGCGTGTTCGACCTGTTCACCCGCGGGGAGCAGCTGACCACATGGTTCTGCGACCAGGCCGACAGCGACGTCCAGCCCGGCGGTCGGCTGGTGGCCACTTGGCAGGATGAAGACGGCGAGACTTGGGCGCGCAGAGGCACTTGGGTCGAGCTGGAGGCTCCTGGCTTTGCTCGCCTGATCTGGGACGCAGAGGAAGGTTCCGCCGACGAGTGGCAGTTCGGTATCGCCGCGTGCGAGGGTGGCTGTCGCGTGACCGTCGTCAGTCCGGTGTTGCCCCACGCGAATCTGCCGAACGACGTGCGTCAGGACGCAGTGCGCCAAGGATGGGAGCGCACGTTTGCCGCCCTGGACCAGCTGTTGCGCACCGAGGCCTAGCGCCCGACCGCGCGAGGTGTCCGACCGCCCATGCCTCTGCCTCCCAACACCCTGGACCCGCAGCGCTCTCGCACCGCTGAGATCTCGCCCAGCGAGGTGCACGCCAAGCTGCGCGCGGCGGTTCCCTTCGTGCTGATCGATGTTCGCGAACGGCACGAATACGCAGAGGGTGTGCTGCCTTCCGCCCTGCTGACCGGTCGGGCGGCGCTGTCGGAGCGACTGGCAGAGGTCGCTCCGGTCGGCAACACCGACATCGTGCTGTACTGCGCGGCCGGCGTGCGCTCTCTCTACGCCGCGTTCGAGCTGTGGGAGCTTGGCTATACAAATGTAAAGTCCATGGCGGGTGGCTTTCAAGGCTGGCGGGCGCTGGGACTGCCTGTGGAAGGGGCGAGTGGGCTGTCGCAGGAGCAGACGACCCGCTATAGCCGCCACTTGCGAATGCCTGAGATCGGCGTGGCCGGGCAGCAGAAGTTGCTGGACGCCAAGGTCTTGGTGGTCGGTGCGGGCGGTCTGGGCAGCCCCGCCGCGCTTTACCTTGCGGCGGCGGGAATCGGGACGCTGGGCATCGCCGACGACGACGTGGTGGACCTGTCGAACCTGCAACGACAGGTCCTGCATCGTCAGGACCGTATCGGGCAGCCCAAGGTCGACAGCGCGGCGCAGACCCTTGCGTCGGTCAACCCCGAGGTGAAGGTGGTGCGGCATCCCGTGCGCGTGGACACGGGCAACGCCTTGGATCTGCTGCGGGACTACGACGTGGTGATCGATGGCAGCGACAACTTCCCGACCCGCTACTTGGTCAACGACGCCTGCTTTGCGTTGGGCAAGCCCCACGTCCACGGCTCAGTCTTCCGGTTCGACGGGCAAGTGACCGTGTTTGCGCCAGGGCAGGGACCCTGCTACCGCTGTCTGTATCCTGCGCCGCCCCCACCAGAAGCTGCGCCTTCCTGCGATGTTGCGGGCGTGTTGGGCGTGCTGCCGGGCATCATCGGCACCCTGCAGGCGCTGGAGGCGCTGAAGCTGGTGTTGCGCCTGGGCGAGCCTCTGATCGGCCGGCTGCTGGCGTTCGACGCTCTGAAGATGCGGTTTCACGAGCTGACGGTGCGGGCCGACCCGGGCTGCCCGCTGTGCGGAACCCACCCAACGATGCAGGGCCTGGGCAAGGTCGGGGCGTCCTGCCGCGTGTGACTGGATGAATCACAATCTGGACTAGGCTATTTGGTGGGTACTGGGATGTGCGTATGTCAAGTCAGCTGGACAGGTGAAAAGTAGATGTGTGGTGAGTCGCTGCCGATCGACCTGCCCGCCATCGACGAAACTGCGTTGCCTCAAGCGTTCTTCCAGCGCCCGGTGCTCGATGTGGCTCCGGACCTGCTGGGGCGAGTGGTAGTGGCGCGGCTTCCGACAGGACTCGCCACTGCTGCAGGAACGCAAGAGGCGGCCCTACGCCTGCTGGTGCTGGAGACTGAGGCCTACCACGAGTCAGAGCGCGGTGCCCACGCCTACGGCGGGCGCAGGACGCCTCGCAACGCCGCGATGTTTCAGGCGGGCGGCATTGCCTACGTCTACTTCGTCTACGGGATGCACTGGCAGTTCAACGTCGTCACCGGCCGCGAGGGCACCGGTGAAGCGGTGCTGATTCGCGCCGGACTGCCGCTGGACCTCGACACGGTCACGCGTGTGCGCGCGCGGCGTGGCTTCGACTTGCCGGGGCGCAAGCCACCCTCCTGTCTGGAGAAGTGGGTCGACGGACCGGCCAAGCTGACCCAAGCGCTGGGCATCGACCGTCGCCAGGATGGCCAGCCGCTTCGACCGGACCAGTTGGTGTGGTTTCAGGTGGGGGTGCCGGTCCCCGCGGACCAGATCGTCGCAGGACCGCGCGTCGGCATCGACTACGCGGGCGAGGATGCACAGCTGCCATGGCGGTTTCGCTGGATTCGGCCGTGAAGTCGGCAGCTACGCCGCGCCGAAGTCGCCCATCCGCACCGGCTCGGGTTCCAGTTGCACGCCGGTGGCTTGGCGGACGCGCTCCTGAACGTGTGCAGCAAAAGCCATGACGTCTGCGGCCGTCGCGCCGCCCCGGTTGACCAAGGCCAGCGTGTGGTGCCGCGACAACCCGACGGTTCCTGCGCCGTAGCCCTTGGGCATCCCCGACCGCTCGATCAACCAAGCAGCCGACAGCTTGATGCCCAGCGGCATCGACCAACGCGGCATCGTCTCGTCGGGTCGCAGCTGGTCGGCCAGACGCGTGGCCACCGAGTCGGCCACCGGGGCGGCCACGACCGGATTGAGGAAGAACGACCCCGCGCTGCGGCTGTCCGGGTCTGCCGGGTCGACCACCATCGACTTGCTGCGCCGCAGGGCCAGCACCGCGTCGCGCACCTGCTGCAGGCCCACGGCGCCGGCCGGGAGCGCAAGCAGACCGCCGACCAACTCGCGCACTTGCGTGTGCCGGGCCTCAGGCCGTGCCTCGCGTCGCAGCCGCAACGTGACGCTGAGCACCAGCCACCGACCGGGCGACCGCTTGAACACGCTGTCGCGGTAGCCAAAGCCGCAGGCCGCCGCCGGACGCCGCGCCAGCTCGCCCGTGCGCAGGTCCAGCACGTCGATGGCGTCCAGCACGTCCGCGACCTCCTGTCCGTACGCGCCGATGTTCTGCACGGGGGCCGCGCCCGTCAGCCCCGGGATCCCGGACAGGCACTCAAGCCCGCCCAGCCCTTGCGCGACCGTCCAGGCGACCAGCTCATCCCACGGTGCGCCGGCCTCGACGTGGACATAGGCAAACTCCTGATCTCCTTGGCCCATTTGACGTCGCTTGCCGCAAGGTTGCATCACCAGCCCGGGCAAACCGGCGTCGGCGATAACGACGTTGCTGCCGCCGCCCAGCACCCAGAACGGCAGTCCCTGCGCCCGCGCCCAGACCAGACCGGCGCGTACCGTCTCGGTGTCGGGAGCCTTCAGGAACCAGCGGGCAGGCCCACCCACCTGCAACGTCGTCAGCGGCGCCAGCGGCACGTTCTCGGCAAGCGCGGCAGGACGAGGCGGCAGGGTCATGGAGGGACCTCTGGGTGGCGCAACGAGGCGGTGCGGTCAGCGATCGAGCTCGGCAAGCAGCTCGCGGCCGTATCTTTCCACGAAGCGGGGACCCACGCCATGCACACGCAGCAGCTCGGCCATGGTCTTGGGCACCACCGCGGCGATTTCCAGCAGGGTGGCGTCGGTCAGGATGCGGAAGGCGGGTACGCGCTCGAGCCGACACTGGGCCAGCCGCCACGCCTTCAGCTCGGAGATCAAGCGCTCGTCGCGGCCCTGGTCCAGACGTCGCGGGGCCTCGGTCACGCGCGCTGGCGGTGTGGCAACAGCCGCGGACTTTGCGCGAGAGGCGGCGGTGGCCTTCGCTGCGGCAGCCTTCCGCTTGGGAAGGGCAGCGCGGACGGGAGGTTCGTCGCCTTCCAGGCGGACGCGCTCGACCCACTCGCCGTCCTCGAGATCCGTCTCGCGGTCCAGCTCGATCTGGCGATAGCGGATGGTCTGGCCGTCCTTGTCGAAGCTTGCCGCGTGGGAGTCGATGACGCCCTCGCGCTCCAGCCCGTCCAGCAACAGCTCGAATTCCTTGCGTTCCAACCGCGAGCCGAACACCTCGCGGTGCAACTTGCCGGCACTGACCGAGCCGCTGTCCGCCAGCGCATCGACGATTCCCTGCAGCAGCCGTTGCTCGCGCTGGTCGGGGGCACGGGTGCGGCGCACGGCGTCGGTCTCGGGGGCACAACGGTCGCAGTGGCCGCACGGGCGATTGTCGTGCACGTCACCGAAGTACGAGGTCAGCGCGACCATTCGGCAGCCGCCGTCACGGGCGAGCGTGAACATGTCGTCAACCTGCGCCTCGCGGTAGGCGCGCTGGTTCTTGTAGGCGTCGAGCCAGCGGGGCACGGCGGCCGACGTGTCGCGCACGGTGTCGTCGTAGTCGATGGTGACCGCCGAGTGTCCCCACAGCTTGTCCAAGGCGGCCTCTGCGACCTCCAGGCGGGAGCGGAACGGGCGCAGCAAGTCTTCGCGGCGGATGCCCTCCTCGGGGACGTGCTTCAAGACCGAGACCAGCTCTTCGGGCGGCGGATACGAGCGCTCGAAGAAGTGGGTGTGCAAGTGGCGATCTGCCCATGAGTAAAGGGCAATCACCTTGGACTGCAGACCGTCGCGTCCGGCGCGGCCGATCTCCTGATAATACGCCTCGACGCTGGACGGCAGCCCCAGATGCATCACGGTGCGGATGTCGGCCTTGTCGATGCCCATGCCGAACGCGACTGTAGCCACCACGACTTGAATGCGGCCCGACTGGAAGCCCTCCTGCACGTCCTTGCGGCGCTCAGGCGGCAATCCGGCGTGGTAGGCGGCGCAGGGAAAGTGCTTGGCCAGATCGTCGGCCAACTCTTCGACCTGCTTGCGGCTCAGCGCGTACACGATCGCGGGTCTGCGCTGGGGGTCCGACAGCAGGCGGAGCACGTCGGCCCCACGGCTGGCGGGGGCGCGCTCGACCATCTCGATGCCCAGGTTGTCCCGGCGGAACCCGCGGATGAAGGCACGCGCTTCGGGGATCCCCAGCTGCGCCAGAATGTCCTTCTGCACGCGCACCGTCGCCGTCGCCGTCATCGCCACGATCGGGATCTGGCCGTCGCCTCGCAATTCCGGCAGTCGCTCGCCCAGCAGCCGGTAGTCCGGCCGAAAGTCGTGGCCCCACATCGAGATGCAGTGCGCCTCATCCACCGCGATCAGCGACGGTGGGCGTTGCGCCAGACGCTGGGCGAACCCGGGCACCCGCAGGCGCTCGGGCGCAATCATCAGGAAATCCAGCCGCCCCGCGTGCCACGCCCGCAGCGCCTCCTGCGACTCTGCACGCGAGCGGTTCGAGTGGATGCGGTCGGCGTTCAGCCCCAGCTGCTGCAGCTTGGCGACCTGGTCTTCCATCAGGGCAATCAGCGGGCTGATGACCAGACACGGACCGCTCCGCTCCAGAGCAGGAAGTTGATAACACAGGGACTTTCCGCCACCGGTGGGCATCACCAACAGACAGTCGCGCCCTGCGATGGCCGACCGGCAGACCTCTTCCTGTCCCGGGCGAAACGACTGCAGCCGGAACCGCTGCCGCAGCACACGCACCAAGTCGGTCCCCAACCCGCCCGGCTGGGGCGGTGAGAACGGGGGCGCGGCGGGCAGAAGGGGCAGCTGGGGCGGTGCGCGGTGGGTCATCGGGGCCCGAGTGGAGCCGAGTCGGCGCCGACGCGCAAGGGCAGAGTGAGCAGGGGGCGTGGGCATGGGGACCTCCGTTGCGCGCCCTACTGATCGTCCGCAGCGGGAAAACGCCGCGCTGGCGTGGGCACATTGCGTCGCCCCGTGGTCCTTGCCACACTGCGCGCACCCGATGCGTCACCCCGACTCCACCCCCTCGCAGCCTGAATTCGCGCCCAGCGCCCCGTCCGCTTCGCCGGCGGCGACGCCCAAGGTCTGGCCAGACTTCAGCGATCTTCCAGCGTTGCGCGACATCTTCGCGCTGGCCAAGGCTCTGCTCGAACCCCCTCGGCTGGACCGACCAGGCCACGAGCTGCTGCCGGGCGCGCACCGAGACACCGTGATCGCGCTGGTGCGGTCGGCGCTGGCGCATGTGCAACCTGAGCTTCGCAACCCTGAGCGCCTCCCGCGCGACGGCGGCGTGCTGGTCGTCAGCAACCACGCGCTGATGGGGATCGACTCGTTCGCGCTGTTTCCGCTGATCCTTCAGCACGTCGATCGCTTGCCACGGGGCCTGGCCGACACCTTTCTGGCCCATGCGCCGCTGGTCGGCCGCGTGCTGCACAACGCCGGCGTGGTTGAGGCGAATCCCGGCAACGCCCGCCAGCTGCTGCAGCAGGGCGAGATGGTGGTCGCGTATCCCGGCGGTGCAGGCGAGTCTTTCAAGGGACCCGACAGCCACTACCAGCTGCAGTGGAAGAACCGTATGGGATTCGTGCGGTTGGCGATGCGCGCGCAAGTGCCGATCCTGCCGATCATGGGAGCAGGCATCGACCACGCGTACCAGTACCTGTTCCACGAGCGCGTGCTGGTCCGCAAGCTGGTGGGCAAGGACGACGCGCGCTACGACTTTCCAGTGTCGCTGGGCCTCGGGATTCTGCCGTTGCCCGGGCGCTTTACCTTCCACGTCGGCGAGCCCATCGTGCCGCCGCCCGACCCCAGCCTTGCCGACGACCCGCACGCCGTGGCTGAGCTGCACCAGCGCGTCTGGAGCACAGCGCAAGCGCAGCTGGACGAAGCGATGCGGGTTTGGCGCCAAGAGATGGGACTCGCCAAGGGGCCGCCATGACACTGCCCCGCATCGAGTGGCTCACCATCGACGAGGCCGCTGCCTTCGCCCACCACCTGCGCCAGCATCTGGCCGACAACGGCGCGCATGGGCTGCTGTTTTCGCCGATTGAGGCCCACGAGCTGCAGATCACCTCCGTCGACGTGCAGCGCCGCGCCCACGCCACCGCCCGCGGATTGCTGCGGCCGGTGGATAAGCTGGAGTGGCGGCGGGCGTTTGTGGTGCGCGACCCGTCGCTGACACCGACCGAGATCTTCCGCCGCCCCGATCGCGGCCTGTGCGGACACGTCGATCTGCGAGGCGCGATGCTGCCTTCCGCCCTGCACCGCGCCACGCTGGCGATGGGGCTGTACGCCTCTGCGCGGGCGCAGGGGCATGGCAGGCGGTTGTTGGACGCCGCGTTGGCGTGGCTGCGGCAGCAGCCGTCGCTGGTCTGGGTTGACCTGACGGTGTTCAGCCACAACGCCGCGGCCCTGCACCTGTATCGCCAAGCCGGCTTCACCGAAACAGGACGGACGGTCGATCGCTATCGCGTTCAGGGCTCCAGCATCGACGAGATCCAGCTGTCGCTGCGGTTGCGCCCCTGACACTACGGACGGGGATGCCGTAGGCTGCCTGTCCGGCCGGTCCAGACCCCCACACGCCCGTCCAGAGCCCCACGCGAGAGAGCCCGCATGATCGCACCCGCCCCCGCCTCCGTCCCCGCCCGCATCGGCATCGTCACCGTCAGCGACCGCGCCAGCCGCGGCGAGTACCAGGACCTCGGCGGTCCGGCCATTCGCGCCTATTTCCAAGAGGTTCTCGCGAGTCCTTGGGAGGCGGTCGAGCGCATCATCCCCGACGAGCAGCCGCTGATCGAGGCGACCCTGCGTGAGCTGTGCGACGTCGAGGGCTGCAGTCTGGTCGTGACGACGGGAGGCACCGGCCCCGCGCCCCGCGACGTCACGCCCGAGGCGACCGAGGCTGTGATCCACAAGAAGATGGAGGGGTTTGGCGAGCGCATGCGGCAGGTCTCGCTGCAGAAGGGCGTGCCGACTGCGATCCTCAGCCGCCAGATCGCGGGCATTCGCGGCCAGTCCCTGATCGTGAACCTGCCGGGCAAGCCCAAGGCGATCGCCGAGTGTCTCGACGCCATCCTGCCGGCGGTGCCGTACTGCATCGACCTGATCGGCGGGGCCTTTCTGGAGACGCACCCGGAGCGCTGCGTGGCGTTTCGCCCGAAGTAGCGGAACGGTTCAGAGCACCTGCAGCGGCATCGGGTTGCTGTTGGCCTGGTCCAGCGTCCGCACGCGCACGGCCGCGGGCGAGCCGGCGGGCAGGGCCGGCACCTTCACGACCACAAGCGACGTCGACCACGTCTGAACCACGGCCTGAACGCCGCCGATGAAGACGTCGCCCTTGCCCGAGCCAAACTGCTGGCCAGAGATCGTCAACAGCGCTGCGGGCTTGGCGGATCCCGGCTGCAGCGCGCTGATGCGGGGCAGTTCGAGGGTCAGTTTGCCCCCCACACTTCCCGCCGTTGCCCAGCGGTTGTGGACCAGCCACCACGATCCGGCCGTCACTTGGGTCAGCACCTGCAGCGGATGCGCCTCGTCCAACCGCGCGACCAGCGTGGGGTTGTCGGCGTCCATCGTGAAGTTCGACTGCGTCCAGACCGACACGTCGGCGTCAGGGCCCAGACCGGTCACACGCAGAACCGCCTCGCCCGTGGCCACCATGGCCGCCTGTTCATTCGTGATCTTCATGGCATAGCGCATACTGGACAGCGCAGGCCGTTCGGCCAGCACCTTGGTCGCCCCCAGCACGCCCGCGAACATCATCGACCCGTCAAAGCCTGCGGCATCCAGCAGGGCGCTGGCGCTGACCTTGGACACCGGGTCGAAGCGCTGCAGCCAGAAGTCCTCGGCAAAATCGCGCAGCAACTCGCCCACCGGCTTGCCGCCCACGGAGGCCAGCGTCGCGTAGGCGCTCGCCCAGTTGGTGGGGTTCCAGTCCAGCGCTTCATAGAGCTTGCGCACCGGATCGGGGCCCTGCTTCCACGTCAGCCAGTTCAGCCAAGCAGATGTTCCATAAACGAAATCAGCCGCCACCGCGCCCCAACCATCGGGCAGGCCCGCCGTAACGACCTTGGCGGCCGCGCCGTCCTCCGTCATGCCCTGGAGCTGAAAGTCCGCGCCAAGCACCTGAAAGGCGGTCCACTCGGCCATTGCCTCATCCAGCCAGGACAGCGTCAGGTTGACCGTGTACTGGCGCTGGAACAGGTGTCCCACCTCGTGGCTGACGACGGTCGCCAGCTCTGCGTCAGCAACGCTGTTCTGCACCACGATGCCGGGCTGACCCAGAAAGCCCGAAGTCGTCGCCCCCTTGGCCTTACCGGAAAAGTCGGCCCACGACACGGACTTGCGCACGCTCAGATCGATCGGCCCCTGAGGCACTCGCCAGCCCAGGCCGGCCAGCGTCTCCCACGCGTTCACCGCGGCGTCCAAAACGGCCGAGGCATAGGCCTCCGGGACGCCATCGGTGCTCTCGGGGTCCGCCACGTAGTCGAGACGGAAGTGCCCCAGCGTATCTTCGAGTACCCCCGGCGTGTCTTTGCGGTACAGCACGCCGATCTGGGCGAACGCCGTGTTGAAGCCGTCGGGCAGGGCGACGGTCGGATCACCGGGCTGCGCGGGGCCGGTGGGCTTGGCGTACTGGCCGGCGGGCAACTCCCACTTCAACCGCATAGCCACGGCGTCCAGCTCCGCTTGGCACGTGTGGATCAGCCCTGTGGCGGTGTCCAGCAGGCCTAGCGACGGGTGCTTGAGCGCGAGCTCAGGCGTCACGGGCAGGTCCAGACTCACCGGCAGCAGCAACTCTTTGGGTTCTGGCGTGATCTTCAGGCTGTAGAGACCCAGCGCGGTCGCTCTCTGCGGGTCGCCGCTCTGGACGGGAGGATTCTTGGCGTCGGTCGGCAGCGGCGCCCACGCCTCGATGGTGTACAGGGGCGTCGCCGACTCCGGGTCCAAGGGGGGCAGGGCGCCGGCAGGCAGCAGGACGCGGCCCCCACCCATCGCCAGCTCCAGCGGCTTGCTGGGGTCCACCGCCGACACCTGTCCTGCCATGTACCGGCCGCCTGCGTTCACCACTTGGATCTGGCAGCCCTGGCCCGTCGTCAGGTTCGACAGCGGCAGCAGACCGGCCTGCTTCATCGGCACGCAGCGCTGCTGAATGCCCTGATCTGCCTGCACGCCAGCGCCCCACGTCAGCTCGCCGGACCACAGGTCCGGGGCCGTGATCTTCTGCAACGGCGCGCAGTTCTTGCCTTCCGCACCGCACCCCAGATTCACGCGCAGGCACAACAAGTCGCCGACCGACAGCGGTTGGGCCTCGGCCGAGCAGAATGCCTCCTGGAACCCGCTGTCACCCTTGCCGATCTGCAGCCGCGCCAGCGAACCGGGCACCGGGCGCCCAGCCACCTTCAGCTCCAGAGGCGAACTGTCGCGCACCAGAAAGTCGTCCGGTGGCGCGTCGCCCGTCAGCAGCTTCTGACGCATCCGAATTTGCACTTGAAACGTGTCGCCGGGCAGCAGCCCCTGCACCACAGGAGGCGGCAGCCGCAGCACGCACCGTCCGGTCGGCAGGCCCTGGCACGGCGGCGGCAGGTTCGACGCCGTCTTGACGTTCTGCCAGCCCGTGTCGTAGCCGACGCTCCAAAACCGCACCGACAGCTGGCTGGATGCCGACAGGTACGGCTCCAGTCCGGCGACATCCAGCACCACGTCCACGGTGTTCATGTCCAGCGCGGCGAACTCCGCAGGCGGCGACGGGTCGGTCGGCAACCAGACGCCCCCCGCCTCGAGACCGGCCGACAGCAACGGCGGCGCCAGAGGAAAGATCAGGTAGGGCCAAGGGTTGGACAGGTCAGAGCCCAGCCCGTCATCCACGCGCAGCTCGACTGTGCCGGGCGTGACGTCGTCCGGCACCGTGACGATCAGGCTGCCGTTCTCTCGCTTCGGCGTCACCACGCGGTCGCCAATCCGCACTCGCAACGTCTCTTCGCTGCCGTACCACTTGCCGTCCATGCGGAAACGCTGGCCCAGCGCCGCTCCGCCCGTGGGATAGACGTCCGTGATTTCGGCGATGCCAGGCACCAACCCTTGGAAGCGCACGACCAGCGCGTTGCTGCTCAGGCTGTCGAGGAGCACCAACACCGACAGCTCGACGTCGATCTTGGGCTGCGGAATCGACAACTGCACCTGCAGGTAGCGGTTCTGCACCAACAACGCCTTCTGCTCCTGTCCGCCGATGGTCACCTTGACGCGGGCGGGGTCCCAGCCGAAGCCGCTGCCCCACAGGTCCAGTGTGCCGTAGGGCGCAATCGTCACCAGTGGTCCTTTGACCGTCGAGATCGGCGTCTGCAGGCCTGCTTGGATCAAAGCCGGGGGCTGTGCGTACGGATCCCGGATGCGGACCGCCAGCTCGCCCAGGTTTGCGGTGTAGCCCTCCACTGTCAGGATGTCGGGGTAATTCGTCGCACTGGCCGTCGTCCCGGTTGTCTCGAGCGGCAGCCAGGACTGACCACTTGGCCGCCGGAACAGCGCCACATCGGCCGCCATCACCGTCAGCGGCGACTCGACCTGCTGGAACTCCGCACACACCCAAGCGTTCTTCTTCAGCGCGAGATCCGCAGGCTCGACGGTGTACCGGGTCGCAGGCACCAGCCACGGGTCACCTGCGGCGCGTGCTTCCTGAGTGGAGGTCTCGTCCATGCGGTACAGCCGCAGCTCGGTCGTCTCTGTCAGGGCGTCGGCCGGCACCTGAACTCGAAAGCGACCGTCGGGAGAGACCAGCGTGCCGCCTTGCGGTCCCGCCGTCGCGGTGGCCACCAGGGTGCCGGCTGGCGTCGTGTCGCCCAGGTCCGCATCCGCGCCCGAAGTCATGACGTCCTGCGAGCAGGCGGAGAGCAGGGCCACGCCCAAACCGCACAGCAGGGGCGATGACCACCGCAGCGTCGTCTGGACGGTGTGGAGAGACGAACGCATGCAGGACTCCATCGCGCCGGAGGCAAGCTCCGCAACCCCCAAGGATGTCCGCGCCCGGGCGTCTTGTCGATTTTGCTGCACTGGTTTCTTCGCGGACCCTGCCGCACGCGCCCAACCCGCGTCAGGCTTGCCTTTTTTCCCCGCGGCTCCTAGAGTCCCGGCGCCCCAACCGACGCTTCGGCCCGACCGAGGCCCCGACACAGGAACGCCCCCACATGAGCGAAGCCACCGACCTGACCCCCGCCCCCGACGCCGCCGCCCCAACTGAACCCGTCACCGACGCGGCCAAGAAGGAAGAAGGCGATGCGGAGGCCATCGGCGCCCTGCAGAAGCTGTCGCCCAAGCTTTTTGCTCGTATGTGCCGCCGGGTGCCGCTGCGCACCTTCCTGGTCGAGCTCGAGCGTCTGGACCGCGCGGTCTACTATCGCCACTTCAAGGGCTATCGGCCGAACAAGATCGACGCATCGCTTCTCGAAAAGGTCCTGCGTGCCGAGATCTTCACCCGCAACAACGGCCTGTTGGCTCAGCTGGTCATCTACAACTGGGACGAGGCCGAGTGGCGCCTGTACGGTCAGCTGCAGAAGCTGGTCAAGCAGATCAACGAGGACGTCGAGGCCATCGTCGCCATCTCTGACGCCGAAGCTGACCCTATCATGGACGCACTGGAAGCCGAGTACGACAAGCGCGACGTCTTCATCGCGTCGGTCATCAACGGCGTGCGCGTGTCCGAAGAGTACCTGACCAAGCGTTTCGGCGACGTTCGCCTGTAGCGACACTCGCGAGGCTGGCACACCGCCTCGGCGTCGCCGTCACAGCGCTTTGGCAGGCCCGCGACCTTCGGCTTCCGCCAGCGTCAGGACCACAGAAAACGTAGAGCCGCGTCCGACTTGGCTGCTGACCTCGATGGCGCCGCCCAGGTGGTCCACCAGCTGCTTCACAATGCTCAGGCCCAGACCCACGCCGCCCATGTGTCGGCTGCGGCCCCGGTCCACCCGATAGAAGCGCTCGAAAATGCGCAGTTGGTCCTCGGCTGAGATGCCGATGCCGCTGTCGATGACGGACACCTGCACCCGTGAAGTCCCTTCCGAGCGCATCCGTACCTCGATCCTGCCCCCGCCCGGCGGTGTGTACTTGATGGCGTTCTGCAGCAGGTTCGCAAAGACGATCTCGAGCGCCCCCCGGTCCGCCCACACCCGCCCCAGCTGCGGCGAGGTCGACACCTGCAGGCTCAGCCCCGACTCGCTCGCCATGTCGGCCAACTGCTCCACCACCACGGCCAGCACCGACTCCAGGTCCACCGCTTCGAAGTGCATGCGGTAGGTTTCGTCGTCCAGCCGGCATAGCTCCAGCAGCTGGGCCAACAGGGTCGAGAGGCGTTGGGCGTGTCGGTAGATCGTCTGGTGGAAGCCGGCCAGCACCTGTGGGTCCTTGGGCGCCGCGTCGACCAGCGTTTCGGCATAGCCCAGGATCGCCGTCGTCGGGGTGCGCAGCTCGTGACTCGCGTTGGCGATGAAGTCCATCAGCATCCGGTCCAGCTGACGCCGCTCTGTCACGTCGCGCACGACCCCCAGCGCCCGGTGGCCCCAGTGTTCGTGGTCGGGCAGGGGAACGACCAGGACGTCCAGCACCCGATCCTGCAGCCCGCGGTGCACGAACTCGAGGTTGCGTGTGCCTTCGCCGGAGAGCACTTGCGCGAACGCCTCGTCCAGACCCGCCTGCCGCACCACCTGATTCAGCGGTCGACCGTGGCTGCCGGGCGGCAGCAGCAGGATCTCCCGCAACGCACGGTTGGTGACGACGACGCGCATCTTGTCGTCCACGACCATCACGCCGTCCGTCATGGCGTCCAGCATGGTCGAGAACAGGTTCTGGCGGGCTGCGAGGACGCTCTGCTGCAGCGGCGGAGCGTGCGGAGGGGCGGGCTCGGTCACTCAGCTCTCCTGCGGTGCGCGGAAGCAATAGCCCACGCCTCGCACGGTCTCGATGGCGTCGCCAGCGGGTCCCAGATGCTCGCGCAGGCGCTTGACGTGGGTGTCGACGGTGCGGGTGTGCAGATCGGGGCTGACCCCCCAGACGTCCTCGAGCAGCATCTGCCGCGTCTGCACCCGACCGCGCCGCTCCAGCAGCGTGGACAGCAGGCGGAACTCCAACGCCGTCAGCTTGACCTCCGCGCCGTCGATATGCACTTGGTGGCGGGCCGGGTCGATCTCGATGCCACCAGCCGCCAGGCGTGGCGTTTCGGGAGCGACGGCCTGCTGACGTCGCCGCAACACGGCGCGAACCCTCAGGATCAGCTCACGGGTGCTGAAGGGCTTGGAGATGTAGTCATCCGCCCCAGCCTCGAACCCCTGCACCCGGTCGACCTCAGCCGTGCGGGCCGTCAGCATGATGATGGGCGTCTGCGCCAGCACCGGGTCCGCGCGCAGGCGTCGACAGACTTCGCCGCCCAGCAGATCGGGCAGCATCAGGTCCAGCAGGATCAGGTCGGGCTTGTGTCGGGCCGCCAACGCAAGCGCCTCGCTGCCAGTGCCGCAGGAAAGCGATGCCATGCCAGAGGCTTCCACGTTATGGACCACCAGCGCGCGCAGGTCGGGCTCGTCCTCGACGACCAGAATGGTGGGCGTCACGGCGCACCTCGCTGGCGGGCAGGCGCTGCAGGGACGACGACCAGAGTCGCCTGACGCGACGCGCCGTTGCCCGAGTGCACGACGAACGCCACCAGACGCCCGTCCGGCGACTCCCAGCCTTCTGCCCGCACCTGTGTGGTGGGACTGCGCACGGGCATCAGGGCGACGGGTTCGTAGCCGTCGGCTCGCTTCTCCAGCACGGCGACCTGAGCAGGCTGACCGCGAACGGCGACGGCGAACAGGCGTCCGCTCTTCACGCGCAGCACCACGTCGGCAGGGGTGACCTGCTCGGTTTGGGCAAGGTTGCCATTGGCGATGCGAATCCGGCGTACCTGCAAGTACTTGCTGACATCGTCGCGCACGAACAGGCGGTCGACGATGACGCCGCTCTCGTCCAGGCGCGCGATGCGGACGGGGTCACCGGGGCGGGACCGTCCTCCCGCAGTACCCTCGCGCCATGCGATGCGCGTGGCGTCCGATGACCAGCCCAGAAACTTCATCCACGCCGGGGGCGGGCCGGGTTCCTCGACCGGGCGCTGGTCCTCGACGCCGTCCTCAGGAGCGGGCGCGGGAACCTCGACACCGGGCGCGCCGGGTCGCGGAGGAATCTCCATGCTCCATGCTGGGATGGCGAGCGTCCATCCGATTGCTGTGGCCACGATGGCAGGGCTGGGAGGTCGGTTTCCGCGCATGGTCACTCCACCCCACCGACGGCAGGCGCGCCATCAGCCTGGTCCACGCGCCGCCGCAACCTCGCCATGGTCGCCGTCGAATGCCCGACTGTCACGCGAGCGTCGAAGATCGCTTCAGTTTTGCCCTGTTGCGGTAGACACACCCGCGTCACTTCGCACGTCAGCTGCAACGGCGGATCGGCCGGTCGCTGGCCCGCCAGCGATACCGTGATGCGTTCGTACAGCGCCGGAGGGGTCACCGTTCGCACCCGGACCCAGGTCTCGGCCATCCGCAGCAGCGTGCCCTTTGCCTTGCGCCGCCCGGTCGTAAAGGTGGCTGGCTCGTCGGCGTGACGAGACGTTGCCGGGGGCAGGGCGGGGTCGAGTTCAAGCTCGTCCGAAACCTCAGGAGCGACCTGAACTTCCGGACCGCCGTCGGACTCGTCTGGCCAAGGTGCCGGCTCCTCCTCATTCGGCATGAACAGCTGGGGGACCGGTACGCTCTTGCGACGACCATGCGGTGGCTCGGGCTCCTCCACGGGGTCGGAGGAGACGACCTCGGTGTCGCCCGCCTCTTCATCCGCAACCGCCAACTCCACCGGCAGCTCATAGACACACCACAGGAACTGCGGCGAGTCCGGCATCGGTTGGGCGGTCACTTCGCCGCCTTCGACGATACGGTGGCGGTCGAGGAAGGCCTGCAGCGTCTCCGCCGAGCCCACGACGCCCACCCGACTCAGCTCGATCTCGACCAGAGCCTCGCCCCACTCGTTGTGCGACGCTGTCAGGCAGCAGCCGTCCAGCGTGGCAGGGGGCTCGGCAGAGGCTTCGTCATCCAGTTGGACCAGCACGGTCTCGCCGACCTCCGGCGCCCGCAGCAGCGTCAGCACGGCCCTGCGCCCATGCAGGACCAACAAGGACCCGATCGTGCGCGTGGTCGCCCACTCGCAAGTAATGGTGATATCGTTGGTTTCTTGGAAGTTCACCGCGCCGGTCTCCCGCGCTGGGTCAGGGTCACTGGTTCAGTTGGTCGCAGAAGCCGTACTTGCCGCTGCCTTGGATGGGCACACAGGACGCCTCGATCGAGTCGCAGGACGGCTCGCCGCCGCCCACGCGGCAGATCTTCTGGCAAAGGCCCATGCTGAAGGTGTCGGCCCCCGCGCAGGTGTAGCCCGGGATGCAGCCGTTGCTGGACTGGCACTGCGAGCCTTCCTCTCCGGAACCGGTCTTCAGGCACACGAAGCCGTTCGACGAGTCGTAGCAAGAGAGCGTTTTGTCGGCGCAGTTCTGCGTGAACAGATCGCAGGACACGTACTTCGCCACGTCGCAAACCTTCCAGTTGCCCCCCTCGATCTTGTTGCAGGTGCTGCCGGGGCAGTGCGCTGCCGTGCCGCAGTAGGGAGAGCACTGCGATGTCCCGGACTGGCTCGTCACGCAAGCGCCCTTCTCGCAAAGGCCGCCGCCGCCGCACTCGCCGCCGACCGGAATGTCGCCTGCCGGAATGCACGCGACCTTGCCAGCTTCGTCGTAGCCGCACTGCGTCTTGGGCTCGGTGCAGCCGGTGTTCTTGAACGGGTTGCATACCGGCGTGGTGCTGTCGGTCTTGGGCGCGTCGGTGGTGGTGTCGCCACTCGTATCGGTGACGGTTGCGTCTACAGGCGTCGTGTCGCCTGCAGTCGTGTCCTGAACGGGTGTCACGGTGCCGGTGGCGCCGTCGGATGCCCCGCACCCGGTCAGCCAAAGTCCGCATACACAGAGGAGGAACAGGGACTTGCGCATGGTCACGGCTCCGAGGCTAGGGGCGATCCGAAGTTCTGGGGTGGCCCGGTCCGGGTCGTGGTGTAACACGGGACAAGGCGAGGTGTCAGGTCCCGCGCCTCCTTGTCCCCTACGCCCCACACCCGGTACGCTCAGGCGCCTTGCCGCGGCCATTCCTTCTTGCGGCCAGACCCGGAGCTCTCGATGGAAACCGCCCCCCGCCGCAGGTGGAACCCGCTGCGTCTGCCGCTGTATCAGCAGATCCTGGTGGCGCTGTGCATTGGCGCCGCGCTGGGGCTGACGCTAGGGACCCAGGTCGCGCCGCTGGGCGTGCTGGCCAAGTGGATCATCGAGCTGATCAAGCTGTTGGCGATCCCTCTGCTCTTCCTGGCGATTCTGGACGGCGTGCTGTCCCATGCGTTTGCGGTTCGCGGCGTGGGGGCGCTGTTCGCCATCTCGGCCGGCAACGCCACGGGCGCCATCCTCATCGCCCTTGTCGTGTCCAATGTGTTTCGCCCGGGGCAGTGGCTGGACCTGCGCCACGCGCTGCCGCCGTCGGCCAAGGCGATGCCGGCGGTCGATGCGAGTCCCGGCCACATCGCCGCGCTGCTGTTGGGCAGCCCGATGGTGCTGGCGATCTTGTTGGCGCTTGCGGTGGGCATCCTTGTGTGGCTGTTGCAGCGCGTCGAGCTGGGCAAGCGTGCGACGGCCCCCCTGTCCGGCTGGGTGGCGGCGGGGCTGAAGCTGGCGATGCGCCTGATGGGTTGGGTGGTGCGCTTGACGCCGCTGGCCGTGTTCGGCGCGGTGGCCAAGGTCTTGGGCGAGCACGGGTTGTCGATGATGGGCGGGCTGGCGGCGTACGTCGGATTCTGCGTGCTGGGCATGGGGTTGCACGTGCTGCTGGTCTATCACACGTGGGTCGTGCTGGTGGCCGGTATCCCACTGCGGCGGTTCTGGAAGGCATCGCGTGAGCCCGTGGTCTACGGCTTCGGCATCAACAGCAGCCTTGCGACGCTGCCGGTGACGTTGCAGGCGCTGGAGGACTTGAAGGTGTCGCCAGGGGCGGCCAGGCTGTCGGCCTGCGTCGGAACGAACTTCAACAACGACGGGATCTTGCTGTACGAGGTCGTCGCCGTCCTGTTTCTGGCCCAGGCGTACGGCATTGAATTGAGCTTGGCGAGTCAGCTGGGGGCGGCGGTCGTCGCCGTGGCTGCGACGATTGGCGTGGGCGGCATCCCGGAGGCAGGCATCATCTCGCTGTCGCTGGTTCTGGGGGCCCTGCACCTGCCCGCAGAGGCAATTCCGCTGCTGCTGACCGTCGACTGGGTCGTCGCTCGCTGCCGCTCTGCCGTCAACGTGCTGGGTGACCTGTCCGTGGCCGTCGCCATCGACGCCGTGCGGGGCAAGGACGCGGCGGTCGCCGCGCAGGAAGGAGACGCCGCGTGAACTACTACATCGCCACCCGTCTGGATCGGGCAGCGGACCACAACCGCCTGCGCGACCTGCTGCATGCTCACGGGCACACCATCACGTACGATTGGACCCATCACGGCAGTGTGCAGAAGGATAAGCCCGAGCGAATTCGTGAGGTTGCGCTGGCCGAGACGTCAGGTGTCCTGCGCGCTGACGTGGTCGTCGTGCTGTTGCCGGGAGGGCGCGGGACGCACACGGAGCTGGGCATGGCGCTTGCGTCGGGCAAGTCCGTCATCGTGCAGGCGGACCCGGTGCACGGGTTTTTCGCAGCCGATGAGCGGACTTGCGCTTTCTATCACCACCCGCTGGTGCGGCGCGCCGAGCAGATCGAAGACGTCGTTGCGATGCTGGCGCCCTAGAAAGACCCGCCAAACGCCACGCTCACGTGCCAGACCTGCCCCCCGTGCTGCAGATCGCCCACCGGGTCGTTGGGGTCCCGCTTGATCACCGTCCGCCGCGGCAGCACCAGCAGCTGCGTTCCGACGTCGACGGAGAACGGCGCCGCTGCCTCTCGCGATGGGGGTGTGTTCCCCGCCGCGGCACCCAGACGCAGCCTCTCGCCCGAAGTGAAGTGACCGAAGCGCCAAGAGAAGCCGGCGCCGATGCCGTGGGTCGGGTTGTCCAGGTAGTTGGTGAACCCGATGGCTCTGGGAGCGGGCGACGGGCGAAACGTGTAGCCGCCCCGCGCCACCCAGGACCGCGACGCCTCCCACTCGGCCGCCACCGCCGGATTCCACGTGTCTGCGAAGTGCAGGTCCAGCGGCGCGGTATCGGTGCCGACGTCGAACAGCCCGCCTGCTCCCAGCGCGTTCGTGGCCTGACCTCCCACGTCGATCCAAACGTACGGCGACGGGTCGGGCGTCTGCGACCACAGCGCAAGGCCCAGGTCGGCAGCCAGCAACAGCCGGTCCGACACTCGCCAAGCGGCCCCCGCGTGCACCACATCCGGCGTGAACAGCGTCTCTTGCCCCAGATCCAGCACCGCGTCGATCGCCGCGCCCACCTTGATATCGGTCGGGATCCGATACTGCAGCGACAGCCTCTGTCGGTATCCCAAGCCCAGGGTCAGGTCATCGGTTGCGCGGAACGACGTGCCTGCCGTCAGCCGTCCCTGCGGCGTCAGGGAGATCCGCGTGGAAGCGTAGTCCAGCCGGTGGTTGGTGGGGTCGAGGTCCAGAGCGATCTCCGCGCCAAGCTGGGCGAGTACCTGGGCCCCCACGCCGACAGACCAGCGGTTGGTCACGCGCCAGGCACCGGCGAACAGAAAGGCCAGCCGGTCGGGCAGGCTCTCGAACATCAGAAACTGCGGCGTCTGCGGGTCGGGCCCTGAGATGCGCAAGATGTCCTGCCACGGCATCGCCAGTGCCGCGCCCAGCACCACGCGGTTGTGGAAGACGCCCCCCAGCGGGTAGTGCCAGCCGAGGGTCAGACCGCCCGTATCTCGCGGCAAGTGCGTCTCGCGGCTGGAGAATCCGGCGATGTGCTGCGCCCGACACGCCAGATACGGTCCCGTGCACGCGGGGCGCGCCAGCTGGACCGACAGGTCGTGCACGGTCGAGGTGAAGCCCGCCCAGACCCCCGCCAATCGCGAGTCGCCCAGCAGTGCGGGGTTGTGAAAGGCGGCCTCAGCTCCCCGTGCGGCCCCGGCCATCGCTCCTGCCATGCCGACCGCCCGGGGCCCGGCGCCAAACAGCTCGAAGACGCTTGCGTGGCCAGTCGACGCTGGTAGAAGCGACCAAGTAAAGACCAACAGCAGCAGGGACTTGCGGCGGGTCATGGTGCGCCTCCGTCCTGCGAGTGGGGAGAGCACGGCTGCAGCAGCAGGTCCGAAATCAACGCGAACAGGTCGGCCAGAACGGGCGACTCCACCAGCGTCACCAGCTCGGGGATGGTGGCGACCGCGAGGTCCGGCTGCAGGGCAAGGCCCAGGATCTGGCCCCAAGCGTCGCGGGCGGCGGCATTGGTCGAGAGCTCCTCCGACGCAAAGGCCAACAATTCCAAGCGCTCGGCCGTCTGCGTTACCTCACCGGGCGGCGTGACCGGCAGCGGGATCCCGGCCAACAGCACGTCATGCAGATGGCCGGCCAGCAGCCCCTGCGGGTCCAGCTGCGTCAGGCAACCGGCCAGCTTGCGAACGGTGGCCAGCTTGGTGGGCGAGGGTGTCACCCCGTCGGCCTCTCGCACCGTCAGCACCAACAAGTCGCGGACGGCGCCCAGCGCTCCGGGTGCCTGCGGGTCCACAAGGGCATCCAGCGCCTGAACCAGTGGTTCCGCCTCCGAGTCCGCTTGCGAGAGCGACAGCAGCGCCGACCGAACCAGCGTTGCGAAGCCCGCCCGCCCCTGACTGCCCGACTGCGCCAGTACCGCCCGCAGCTGCGGAGCGCCCGCCTCAGCCTCTGCCAGCAGCGCCAGCAGCAGCGGCGGCAGGCGCGTGTCGCGGAACAGCTGGGTCGACAGCACAAACAGGTCTTGGTCCAAGCAAGTGCGACAGATGTTCGAAAACGCTTGAAGCTCAGCAAGATGGGCGGGCCGCGGCGGTGTTGCTGCAGGGTCGCCTGCCAGAGGTTCCAGCAGCGCCACCAGCACCGCCACCAAACCGACCTTGTCCAGGTCCGCGAGGATCTGAGGGGCTTTCTGCAGCGTTCCGGGGGGCATCGCCTTGCCGATGTCCAACAGCAGGACCAGCAGGGCCCGCTGACTGGCTGGGTCCAGTTCGTGCTCGATCAGGTCCGCGACGTGCTGCAGGTGGCCGCCCGCTGCCAACTCGAGCAGGGGCTGCAGCCGGTCCTCGACCGCCGGACACGCTTGCGGGTCGGCGACGGCGGGGGCCGACTCATCCAAGGCACCACAGCCGGACAGCGCGAGACCCAGCGCGAAGGCGATTGCCGTCCGCCTTCCCAGACGCACGGCGAAGTTGGCACCCGTCGCACTTCTCGCTACCTTGCCCTGCGTGACCGACCGCGACGGTCGGGCGGCTCCAGGGGCATTCGCAGCAAAGTGGGTCGGCATGGACAAGTGGTTTCCAAAGTTGGGCGGGGTCGGCGCCACGACAGACAGCGCAGTATGCCGCCGCGCTGGCAGCACGAACAGAGGACTCCGCAGGTTCGCTAACCGCTCCATTCGCCAAGGTTTTGTCCCCGGCGGTGTGCTGGCTGCGATGGTCGCCTTCACGCTACTGGGGGGGATGTCGTTTGCACCTCAGGCATCGGCGTCGCCACCAGACCGGACGCCCGAGGCCAGCTTGACTGGGGACGGAGGCGCAGCCCTTGCGCTGGGCGTGCTGTGGCTTGTCCCCGCAGCATTCCTGTCGCCTGCGTCGATGAAGGGCAGCTACACCCAACCCAACGACCCCAGCGGACTGTGGGCGATCGACAAGGTGGCAGTGGGGCCGCGCAACATGGCCGTCTCGCGGACCAGCGACGTCGTGGTGGGCGGACTGTTGGCTGGTGGCGTGGCCTATGCGGGTCTCGCGCTTGCGGATCCTGACCGTCGCGGCCGCGGCGCAGCCGTGGTCGAGTCCGTGCTGTTGACGGGTGCGGTGGTCGAGTGGCTGAAGGTGGGCGTGGGCCGCGACCGGCCCTATACGTACGACTCGCTCGACGGCATTGGCGAGGATTTTGCTCACCGCTCGTTTCCGTCGGGTCACACCGCGATGGCGGTTGCCACGGCGACGTCGCTGACGATCGGATGGGCGCGCAGCGGCTTCCTGGACTCGGTCGGTGGCAAGTGGGCGACGGCGGGCGTGTGGACGGCGGCGGTCACGACGGCTTCGCTACGCGTCGTTTCGTCCAGTCACTTCCCGACCGACGTCATGACAAGCTCGGCCATCGCGGTCGGCTGCGCGCTGCTGGTCGAAGGTGTGCGAGAGTGGACGATCGGCAAGTAGCAGATCAGAGGCTACTTTCGAAGTACAGCGCCTCAGGAGCCACGCACCCCTGCCGCCCGTTCGGCAGCCGCACTTCGACACGACCGTCCGGCAGCTCGGCGATGCGGCGCACCTCAAGCCCCTCCGGCAGTCCCATCGCCTCGCCGACACCCAGACACGGTGCCATCGAGGCGTCTTCTTCCACGACCACGGCGTGGACCACCTGAGCTTCCACCCGCTGGGCGTGGGCCAACCAGACCAGGGCGAGCACTTGAATGACGGCAAGGCCCGCCGCGCTGCCGACCAGAGCTGTCCTCCGACCCCATCGAGCACCCGAGCGCAACCCCCAGACCAGCAGCGCAAGTGCGGCGAATCCTCCAAGCGCGCCCGGGGCGGCAAGCAGCCCCCGCGGAGCCGCACGTGCGATGGCCACATCCAGCTCTGGGCTTTCGTCGAAGATGTGCAGGGTTGCGTGACGTCTGCGGGCTTGATCCGCTAATTGACTTCGCACTGCGGCAAGGTTGCTGGTGACATCGCTCCGCAGCTCAGTCGGCGGATTCAGACGCAGCGCCTGCTTGTAGTGGCCGACCGCCTCGCCCAAGCGGTGCATTTTCACCAGAGTATTTGCAAGGTTGTAGTGGATGGCGGGTGACGGCAGTCCGTGGATCAACAGCGCCCGGTACCCCTGCTGCGCTCTCGCATACTTCCCCTGCACGTAGTCCTGGTTGGCTGCCGCGAACGAGTCGTCCAGCGTCGCGGCGTCCGCCTGTCCCGGCAGCCATCCCGTCACCGCCGCTGCAGCGCAAACCATGAGGACGGTCGCGGCCGTTCGGCCAGTCGACGACTTGGTCGGTGTCAGAACGGGGTCCAGCTTCGCCAACACTTCGGCCACGCGGCGCGCCGTCTGCGCCAGATCCACGTCGCGGTCGCCACCGGGAGCAAATCTTGCAAAATCACAGTGTTGCAACTCGACGGTGAGCTGGTCGGCTGTCTCCCGGTCTGCCCCGGCTGCCCGAAGCTCAGCTGCCAACGCGTGCTCGGTCAAGCCGGAAAGGGGCGTGCCTGTCGCGGTCGCGAGGTACCTGGCCACGGTGTCGCGCACGGCCGCATAGCCTTGGTCCGGCCCCAGTCCCGCCGTCAGATCCAGCTGTTGCCGGGCGTCGCGCAACGCGTGTGCGCGCGTCCGTTGCGGCGACTGCTGCAACCGTCGCCGTCGCCACACGCTGGCCAACCACACGAGCACACCGGCGCCCCAGGGCGCGTAAGCCAGCCCCCAGAAAGTCGGCGTCGCGGTCCAATCGCTGACGGCAGTTTGCGCGATGTGGGCCTCCGCGGCGATCGGGCGCAGTACGGCCGATGCGTCAACGACGGCGGTGGTGGGCTGTGCCGGACTGTCGCCTGGCTGCAGGCCCGCCGCACCGGCGGCGGCCGACGCGGGAGTCTCAGCGCCCGGGACCGCGGCGCCCGTCACCAGCACCTCAAACGGACCTGCGCGGGAGGTTGCAAACTTCTCGTCGTACGGGTCGAACGCGGTAAACTCAAGCGCGGGAATCACGTAAGTACCCGACTTGTTGAATGAAACGATGGTTTGCCAGACGCGCTTGCCCTCAGTTCCCGCAAGCGTCCGCTGTACTTGATCGTCGCCACGGCCGGGCAGTGCCTCGATCGACATGCCTGCGACGGCAGGCGGGCGCAGGTTGCGCAGGCCCAGCAGATTGCCGTCGCCGCTGACCTGATACTCGATCAAAAGACGAGCTCCCGTAGCCACTTGCAGCGTGTCGCCCCGCCCCGGTGTCATCACCCGTCCGGTCAACTCCAGCTTGCCCACGTTGGCCGCGGCGAAGCTGGCCGGCCGCCCTGCCGTGGGTATCGGCCGGAAGGTCATGTCCAGCGCGGGTCCCGACACCCGCAGCGCACGCGTCTCGAAGAAATCGCCTGCCTCGATCCGGTAGCGCGGGCCGTCGATCCGCACCTTGCCGGGCGCCGCAGACGTCAGCATCGCCTGGTGCGTGATCTGGCGCAGGTACGGACGACCCGAGAATTGCACGGCTTCCCGGTCAGGTTCCTTGCCGCCCAGCAGGTTCTCCACGTCGAGGTTGGCAAACTTGGGCGCCTGGGTTTCGCGGATCCCCTGAGTCTGCGTCTCGCGGCTCCAGTACAGCTCCCACGTGATGACGAAGGGCTGTCCGGCAAAGGGCGCCAGCACCGACACCGATGGGCGCACGAAAAAGGCCTGACCGGCGAAGCGCTGCGGATTGGTCGCCTTCTCCGGCGGTTCCGCGGCCTCATCCTCGCCGCCCAGCGAGACCACCTCGACCTCGATCACCTCCGACTTCGCGACATCGCGTCCCTGCAGCCGCAGCACCGCGGGCCCTATCCGCAGCTTGCCCGGCCGCTGCGGCCGCGCGACGTACGTCTGGTTCTCGATGGTCGACATGCGGCCGTTGATGATGCTGACCTGCTGCTGTCGCCCGCCCTGCTGCAGGTCGAAGCCGTCGCAGGTGGGGTCCAGCATCTCGTCGAACTGGCCGGTCGCCTGCACGCGGATCTGCAGTTCCTCGTCCACCGTGAGGCTGCGCGCGCCCACCTCGATCCGCACCTGCGCCTGTTGGGCACTGGCGTCGTTCGCCGCGCACACCCCCACGCCGACGGTCCACGCGACCGTCGTGGCGAGAGCAAGGCGTGCGAAGCGGGCGTCCATCACCAGTCCTTGGCGGGGGCCGTGTTGCGAAACTGAGAGTTCCTCAAGGCTTCCTGGGCTTCCAGGTTGTCCGGGTTGTGGTCGTTGCGGTCCATCTGCTGGTGGGTCCGCTCCTGCTCCTCTTTCTTGGGATCCGGCTTCTGGTCCTTCTCCTCGGGGGGGGGCTGGCCCTTGTCCTTCTTGTCCTGATCCTTTTTGTCCTTGTCGTCCTTGTCCTTGTCATCCTTCTTGTCGTTCTGGTCCTGCTTCTGCTGCTGATCTTCGCTCGGCGGCGGCGGTTCATCCACTCGCAGCAGGTAGAAGTTCTCAACGTCCGCACCGGCCTGCGTCCGAACCTTGAGGATGCGGTCGGTCTTGCCACCCGGCACCGCGGCCGCGGTCGTGGCGGTGCGGCCCTTGCGCGCTTGCGGCGTGTCGTCGACCGACGCCGGTCCTGCCTTCTTTCCGCCCGGGGCCGTGACGACGCCCTTGGCGATCGACTTGGCGCCGGCCTCGTCCATGACCTCCATCTCCAGCGGACCGTGCGACAGGTCATAACGGGCTGAGATCTGAAGATTCTGCCCGGCCTTCTGCGTCACCTGCATCCAATCCCGGTCGCCCTTGCAGATACGCAGCAGCTGCTCTTGGCCCAGCTCAATCGGCTTGGCCGCACCCGGCTCGTCATTCGGCTCGAATTCGTCGTTACCCTCGGGACATGGCGGCAAGATCCGCAGCTTCAGCACGTACGGCAGGTCCAAGCGGGCCACCGCGGGGTCCACGGCTGGCGACGGCAGGCCCGGCGGCAAGATGACGTGCGCAACCGGGGCGTTGGGCGGCGGGGGCCCTCCGGCTCCCGGCACCATGCCGGCGCCAGGTCCGGCGTTGCCACCGGGCGCAGCTCCCGGACCGCCACCAGGCGCAAACCCCGGCATCGCGGGAAGTCCCTGCGGCATCTGCACTTGCACCGTCTGGACTTGCGGCGGCTGTTGTCCCGGCCCAGGACCCGGTGGCGGCACGCCTGGCGCGGCACCGGGCGGAAGTCCCTGCGGCGCTTGCGGGTCAGGCGCTGCCGGTGCGACCTGCACGGAACCCGGCGGCAGCGTCGGCAACGGCCATGTAGGCTTGGCGACTCCACCGCCGGTCACGCGCACCCGGTACTTGCCGGGCGGTGGAGCCAGCACCGCCGTCGTTCTCGCGACCTCACCGCCTCCCGAGACGGCACTGCCGATGGCTTGGCCCCACAGCTCACCGTGTTCGTCGTACACCTCGACCGTCAGCGAACCGGCAAGGTCCTGCGCATCCGGCAGGTCCTCCACCTGGCTGGTCAGGTCCACGAACAGACTCTCGCCCTGCTTCAGCTCGACCTGATACCAATCGTCGTCGCCCGGGCACAGGTACAGCCCCTGCATCGGCGCGGAGAAGTTCTCGGGTGTCAGGGGGTTGGCCTGTACGGCCTGATCGTTGTCCTCGTAGACGTCGTCCCGCTCGCTGCACGGGGGCAGGATCTCCAGCGCGAGCTCGTAGTCCGCCTCCGTGTCCAGACCACCCTGAATTTGCACCACATACGCGCCTGCGGTGACGGCAGACGCCAATCGCGCGACCATGCCCTCCTTGCCCTGACGGGCCCGTGCCACCACTTGACCGCTCGGGTCCAGCACCGTGATGTCCACCTGATTGGCGCCCATGTCGACGGTGGTCTTGGCGCGGATGCGCAACCCTTGGCCGCTGCTCAGCAATACGGAGTAGTTGTCGTCGTTCAGCGGACACAGGCGGCCCTTGACCGGCTCGCCGACCGGGGCCGACCGCGCCGCAGCCGGCGTGTCATTGGGCTCGAACTTGTCCTCGATGCGATTGCACGCGGGCAGCAGCTTGACCTTCAGCTCATAGGCGCTCTCGACTTCCGCGATGTTGCGCACGTCGACCAGCACCTGCTCGGCGTGATCCACCCGCCCCAGATCGACGGCGTCCAGCGGCGGCGCTCCGGCGGCCGGCCCCCGCAGCTGTTCCTGACCGTTGCTGCTCAGCAGCGTGAGGCCGAGCTGCGCTGGGGAGCCTGCGGCGCCGTCCTCTTGCTGCGCCTCGGTCGAGGTGTCGGCCTTGGGAGCGATCTTGGCGCTGAAGCGGTCGCCCGGCTGCAGGTCCATGCGGAACAGGTCGCGGTCCTCGGGGCACGAACGCAGGTCCAGCGTCTGCTCGCGCTGGCCTTCCGGCATGGCCACGGGAGTCGCCTGGTCCACCTGATCATTTGGCTCGTACGCCTTGTCGCGGGTGCGGCACGACGGCCAGGCGCCCAAGCGAGCGATCTCCAGGTTGCGCCGCGTGTCGAGTCGCGTCGGGTCGGCGACAAGGGCCAGCTCCAGACTCTTGACCGCCTCTCGGTAGTGCGCCAGCGCCTGTGCGGCACTCGGCGGCGCAGGAACCGTCTGCGGCGCGTTCGGGTCGGAACCTGCGCCACCCGCAGCACCGGGTGCCGTGCCTGGGGCAGGTGGGGTGCCGGGAATCGAGCCTGCGCCCGGAGCCTTACCCGGTCCCGGGTTGGGCTTCGGCGCGGCGGCCGCCTGCTTCTCGAGCTTGCGCGCCCATTCCAACTGGTTGGTCCCGGTCGCGTAGTGGATGTCGGCCTCGAGCGTCGGCTCTCGTGTCCGCAGACCCCCCAGCGCGCGGCCCAGACTGGTCGCCGCGTCTTCGTTCAGGCCCATGTACGCCTGTGCCACGCCAAGATTGAACCAGATCACCACGTGTTCCGGGCGACTGGCCTGCGCTGCGCGGAACGCCTCGACGGCGTCGCCCAGCTTGCCTTCCTTCAGCAGCTCGCGACCGTCAGCGATGTCCGGATTCTCGCGCTGCAGCCACGCGGGCACGGCCTGGGCCTGCGATGGTGCGAACATGCCAAGCGTCAGCGCAGCAAACACCAGCGCGATCGCCGCCTTGACCGGACGGGCTGCCGGACTCGCCTTGACACTTGCTGGGTCGCGCTTGCGCCGCCTGCGGTTGGAGAGGGCCGCGTCGATCAGCAGCAGCAGCAGCGCCGGTCCCAGCAGGTACTGGTAGCGGTCTTCACCGAGAGCCTGAAATTGCGCTGTGTATTCAGCCTTTTCGAGGGCATCCAGCGCGGCCGCCAGAGGTTGCGCCACAGACCGGTCGGCGTAGTGGAACGACTTGCCCCCCGTCGCAGCCGCCACCTTCTCCAGCAGCGGAAGATCCAGCTTCGAAAAGATGGGCTGCCCGGCCTCGTCCTTCAGGATGCCGGTCGCAGTGCCATCGGGGCCCAGAATCGGTACCGGGTCGCCGAACGCGGAGCCCACGCCGACGGTGTAGATACGGATGCCCTGCGCGGCGGCCTTCTGCGCGGCCTCCAGCGCGCCGCCTTCGTGGTCCTCGCCGTCGCTGAACAACACGATCGCCTTGTGCTTGCTGCCCTTGAACTGCGGCATCAGGTTGTCGCGCAACTCGGCTTCGGCCTTCTCTTTCTCGCCGGTCAGCACCTCGACGGCAAGCGTGATGGCCCTGCCCACATTGGTGCCGCCGACCGGCAGGTCTTCGGGCTTGAGATCCGCCAGATACGTGCGGATGACGTCGTGGTCGGTGGTGAGCGGCGCCTGCACGAACGGGATGCCGGCAAACGGCACCAATGCGACGCGACCGCCTGCCAGCCGGTCGAGCAGGCTCGAAATCTCCAGCATCGTCCCTTGGATGCGGTTCGGCACCACATCGCGCACCAGCATGGACTTCGAGGCGTCGACGACGATGGCCAGATCGATACCTGCGTTCGACACCTCCGTCTCGCGCAAGCCATAGCGGGGGCGGGAAGCGGCGCCCACCAGCAGCACCAGCGCCAGGCCGATCAATCCGATGCGCAACGCCGCGACGCCAGGCGAGAATGAAGCCATCAGCCGCTTCACCGCCGCGCCGGTACCCAGTCGCGCCAGAAGCCTGTGCCGTCCGCTGTGCTGTGCCGCCGCCCAAATGACCAGCACCGCCACCAGCAGCAGCAGCCAGGCCAAATCGGCTCGCGCAAAGGTCAAGGCATCCGCTTGCATCTCGCTCCTGTTTCCTCCGTCAACCAGGTCCGTCTGTCACGGGAAGGTCCGCAGCACCGACCGCCGCAGCAGCTGTTCGATCAGCAGCAGCGCCAGACCCGCCAGCAGCCAGCCGTGGAACAGCTCGCTGCGGTTGGTGTGCACCTTGACCGAAAACGTCGTCGTCTCGAGATCCTTGAAGTCTTCCGCGAACTTCTTGGCATCGTAGCTGTCGTAGAACTTGCCGCCGGTCTGCTGGGCGATTTGGCGCAGTAGCTCAGGGTCGGTCGGGAACGGCCGCTCCGGGCGCTGGTAGACCTTGCGTCCAAAGCGGTCGGTCATCGGCTCGCCCCGCAGCGGATCGATGGCCGGCAGACGCGTCTCGCGACCTGAGCCCACCTGGAAGGTGAACACCCGCACGCGGTCCTTTTCGGGCAGCGACGCGATGTACTTGGGCACGGTCAGCGGGTCCATCTTGCCGCCTTCCTGCTTGCCGTCGGTAATCAGGATCAGCATCTTGGAACGCGACTTGGCCTTCTCCAGCCGCAGGTAGGCCCGGTTCAGCGCGTCGCCGATGGCGGTGCCTGAGCCGCCGATCGTGCAGTGGTTCTGGCAGGCGTCCACCTTACCCATGCGCCGCCCGTCGTCGAGCACCAGTGCGTCCAGCGCGTTCAACAGCCGCACGTAGTCCAGTGTGGGGGGAAAGCGCAGGTAGGCCTCGCTGCCGAACACAACCAGACCGATGCGGTCGGACTTTCGGCCGCGGATGAAGTCCTTGAGGATCTTGCGGGCAGCCTCAAAGCGATTGTCAGGCTCCAGACCGTTGTCCTGCACCGTCTGGATGTCGGCGGAGCTCATGTCGATCGCGTTCATCGACCCGCTCATGTCGAGGGCGATCATCATGTCGATGCCCTCGCCGCTGAGCAGCTCCTGATCGATGCGCTGCGGCCGCGCAAGGGCGATCACCAACACGATCAGCGCGATGGCCCGCAAGGCGTCGGGCAGCCAGCGCAAGCGCACACGCCAAGTCCTGGGCACCTGCTTGAACACCTGCAGGGTCGAAACCTTGACCGCAGCCGGCCGCGACCGAAAGCGGACCCAAAAGGCGGCGGCCACGCCGAACAAGGCGAGCAGGAACCAGGGATGCTCAAACGTCCAGCCGGAGGTCATACGGGTCGCCCTCCTCCCAGCACCCATGGCGCCACGACCAGCACGAGGGCGACCGCCAGCAGCAGCACGGCGGGCACCCACGACGGCTTGCCGGACCGCAGACCGTGGCGGCCGTCGATGACGCGGGTGCCGGCCCACTGGTCGCCCAAGCGGCGCTGTTCCGGCAACCACAGGGTCGTCAGGGCCTCTGCGACCAGACCGCCACCTGGTAGCAACATCAACAGGTTGCGTTGCAGCCGCGCCGTCCACGACGCCATGCGCGTGGTGCCGACGATGGACTCGAGCTCGTCGTCCAGTCCCGGGGGCAGACCGGTCGCGGGCTGGGGACGGGTGGGCAGGGTATCGTCAAACGAAGCGATCTGCAGGCCGACCAGAGCCTTCCCAGGTGAGCCGCCTCCCAGCGAGTCGCGCACGGCCAGCCACACCAGTCCGAGCACAAACGCCGCGTCGAACAGCGACTGACGTCCCGTATCGATGGCCAGCCACGCGACCAAGGCTACCGCGACGGCGCCCACCATCACGTCCAGTGCAAACGCGCGCAAGCGCAGCGACGGAGGAGCCATGACCTGAATGCGCAACCGCTTTTGACGCGCCAGACGGGCAATTTCTGCCGCGCGGATGCGGTCCAGTTCCTCGGCCGACTGCATCGTGCGCTCGACCACCGACCGCACAAAGGCCGCCATGTCGGCGACCTCCTCCGGGCTGGCCGCGAGACCGGCAAACTTCATCAGGTCCGAGTCGTCGGCGAACCGACGCATTTCGTCTAGCGCCACCTGACGCAAGTCCACATAGGCCAGCGCCTTCAGCAGCTCGGTCGACGTCATGTCGAGCGCGAGCAATCGATAGCGGCCGCCCAGGTATTCGCGCAGAATCTCAGAGAGTTCGCCGATCACCAATCGAGCCTCGGCCGACGCGAGGCGCCCTGACCGCTGCAGCTCGTCCAGCCGACCCAATGCCAGAACATGCGGCGGGACCTGCGGCTTGGGCTGCAGGCGCGCGACCCTTGCCTTGTACATGCGCACGCCGACCAGCGTCAGGACGGCCGCCACCGCCATCATGCCCAACACCAGCAGCGCGACCTGCAGCGGCGTGTTCTCCTCTATCAGCGGACGCGGGTCGGGCATGGCGGCGGGCTTGACCTCGGTTTCGGCGGCAAACTGGCTGCGCACGACGACACGCTGCGCGGGCAACGTGACCGAGCCGCTCTCCCCCGCTCCGCCGCTG
Source organism: Myxococcota bacterium (assembly GCA_049317445.1). GTDB lineage: Bacteria > Myxococcota_A > UBA9042 > UBA9042 > UBA9042 > CAJBNH01. Next base: position 49,545 of record JBMOIG010000013.1, read on the forward strand.
GCGGTTACGGCGTGGAAAGGAACCTCAATCGCCGGAGTGCGCAGCACGCCATTTCGCACGACCAGCAAGGGAATTCGGTACTTCTCGACGATGCGGCCGCCCTGTTCGACGCGCTCGGACGTGCCGGCATCCTGGGGCAGGGTGGCGAACGGCTTCAAATTGGGCTTGGTGGGAAAGAAGACCCGGTAATCCGACGGGTAGGAGAGGTCGACCTCCAGCCGGATGGTGTCGCCGAACGTCGGATTCGCGTTGGAGATCTTGACCGTCGCCGTGACCGGCGCAGCTGTCTTGTCCGGACTGCCTCCAGTGGGCGTGGGCTCGACCGGCGCGGCCACGGCAGGGGCGGGAGGCCGCCCGTCCGCGGGCTTGGGCTGAATCGCATGGGCCATGCAGGGAACCATCGCGCACACGGCGACGGCGCAGAGCCAAATCGTCGTTCGCTTCATGGTCTTGCCGCCCGGCGCCGGAAGTACGCCACAAGGTCCTTGAGGTAATCGCGGCTGGCCATCGCCTCGATCGGCTCCAGTCCGTTCTTGCGGAACTCGTCCGACCTCCGCTGTCGAGCCACGTGCGCCCGCTCGCCGTAGATTTGCGGATTGCGTCCCAAGCCGACGTCCAGCGCCAGAAGCTCTGCCGATTCAGCGTCTTCCAGTGTCAGCATCGGAAAGAACCGCGGCCAGGTCTGCTCGGCCTGATCGGTCGTGACAATCGGGACCAAATCGTGACGCCGCGCCGCCACACCCAGGGCACGTCCGTACTCGGGCCCCAGAAAGTCGCTGAGCAGGAACACCACCGCTCGCCGCCGCTGGATTCGGCTCAGGTAGTCGCACGCGAGGTCGATCCGGGTGCCTTGACCCTCTGGCTCGAACCGCAACAGCTCCTGAATGACCCGCAGCACGTGTCCGCGACCCTTCTTGGGCGGGATGTAGCGCTCGATGCGGTCGGTGAACAGGATCAGCCCCACGCGGTCGTTGTTCGAGATGGCCGACAGGGCCAGCACCGCCGCGATCTCGGCCGCCAGCTTGCGCTTGGACTTGCGCTCGGTGCCGAAGTCCTGCGAACCGCTCAAGTCGACAGCCAAAAGCACCGTCAATTCGCGTTCTTCCACGAACTGCTTGACGAACACCTCGCCCGTCCGGGCCGTCACGTTCCAGTCGATGCTGCGGACGTCGTCGCCGGGAGCGTACTCGCGCACCGAGTCAAAGCTCATGCCGCGGCCCTTGAAGACCGCGTGGTACTGCCCGGCCATGGCGTCGTTGACCAGACGCCGGGCCAGGATCTCGATGTCGCGCACCTGACTGGCCAACGACTTGTCGTCGTCGTCCTCGTCGGGCACGTCGGGGCCGCTCCGCGCGGCATTGCGCCGGCGGACCGCGTCCTCGCTGAGACCTCGGGTAGGTTCGCTCATCGCTGTTCAGATCCTCGCGAAAGGCAGTTCAAACCCTCACGGAACGGGGACGCGGTCGAAGATGCGTTGGACGACGTCGTCGCTGGACAGAGAGGCGGCTTCGGCCTGATAGGTCAGGATCACGCGGTGGCGCAGCACATCGAGCCCCACGGCCTTGATGTCCTCCGGGATCACGAATCCGCGGTGGCGCAGGAAGGCGTGGCCCTTGGCGGCCATGGTCAGGAAGATGCTGGCGCGCGGACTGGCACCGAACTGAATGAACTCATGCAGATCGCCCAGCCCGTAGCTCTTGGGATCGCGGGTGGCGAACACCACGTCGACGATGTACTGCTTCAGCTTCTGGTCGATCAGGATGTCGCCGACGACCTTGCGGGCGCGTAGCAGCGACGGGCCGTCGATCACCGGCTGGGGCTCAGACGGATAGCCGCTGGTCGCCTGCTCCAGAATCGCCAACTCTTCAGTCTTGCTGGGGTAACCCACCTTGACCATCAGCATGAAGCGGTCGACCTGAGCTTCGGGCAGCGGGTAGGTGCCCTCCTGCTCGATGGGGTTCTGGGTCGCGAGCACCAGGAAGGGCTCGTCCAAGCGGTAGGTCGTGTCGCCAATCGTGATCTGGTGCTCTTGCATCGCCTCGAGCAGCGCGGACTGCACCTTGGCCGGGGCGCGGTTGATCTCGTCCGCAAGCACCAGATTCGTGAAGATCGGTCCACGCTTGACCGAAAACGTCTGGTCCTTGGGGCTGTAGATCATCGTGCCCAGGATGTCGGCAGGCAGCAGGTCCGGCGTGAATTGGATACGCTGGAAGCCAACGTTCATGCACTTGGCCAGGCTCTTGACGGTCAGCGTCTTGGCCAACCCGGGCACGCCTTCCAGCAGCACGTGGCCGCCGGTCAGCAGGCCAATCAAGAGTCGTTCGACCATGTGCTGCTGGCCGACGACGACCTTGCCCATCTCGGCCAGAATGGCGTCGATGAACTGGGACTCGTGTCGAATCATCTCGTTGAGCGAGCGGATGTCCTGCATGTCGGGGTCCTCGTGTCGGCGAAAGCTGGGGCTTACGGAGAACTTGTCCAGCCGGGGCGACGGCAAGTGGCCATCGCTGGCGGTGTCGAAACGCGGCGCCCGTCGGAGCTATTCCCAGCAGCGTGTGCGGTCGTCGCGCGAGCGGGCGCGGTCAAGATAGGCGGGCGTCACGAGTTGTCGAGGGGGGCGCGGCTCCCGAGCGATCGAGGGTTTCACAGTTGCGGCGCCTTGCGTAGACTGCCCCCTTCGGAACCGACCGGGGCCATGGCGTGGGGGCGCGTCGCACGGCCCGTCGCCCCACCGTTGCCACAGCCCATCAGGAGTCCATGGTCCTCATTTCGTCCTGGCGTGTCCGACGGCGCAGCGCTCGCGTGGCAGCCATGCTTGCGGCGCTTGCTTTGGCATCGGCCTGTTCGTCGCCTGAGCCTTCGGAATCGACGCATCAAGACATCTACGAATTCACCTTCACCTTCGACACGACTCCTCCGCCAGACGTTGAGGAGGACCTGGCCCCCGACGTCGAAGCGGAGATCGAGGACGCCAACGTCATGGGCGTGGTCGGCGTCGCGCTGGAAGTCACGCCTGCGCTCGACCTTGGCACTCGCGCGGCCGTGGTCGTACAGGTCACCCGCACAGGCGCCGATCCGGGGCCACCGCAGGACGGTGAGGTGGTCGAGTGGACGATCGACGGTCAGCCGGTGGAGCCGGGGCCGAAGTTTGCTTCGGCAGGGACAGCGCAGTCGCCCGTAACGCTTTGGAAGAACAACAAGACCGGCGAGGTTCTGTTGGCCGGTCTGCGTCCGGGCACGGCCACGGTCGGCGTGCGGGTCGCGGGTATCGACGCACCGGCCATTCCAGTGTCGGTCGGATGGCCGGCCGCTCAGGGGATGGGTATCGGCGTCGTGGACACGCAGGCTTGGGCAGCGGGCGAGCGAACCGCGGACAGCGAAGAGACAATCAAGCTGGCGGCGGGCAATCTGCTGACGATCCAGTTTCCGGCTTCAGCCAAGGGCGGGACAGAATTCGACTTCGCCAAGGTGCCGGCCAAGGGGGCGCTGAAGGTCTCGACCGTGCTGCCCACGCTGGGCAACTTGAAGATGAACTTGGTGGCGGGGCGGCTGTGGGTCGACCAGACCGACAAGGGCTTGTTCCGCGGCACGTTTGTGGGCACGACCGCCGACCTGAAGCCAATGGCTGGCGTTTTTGCGGTGGCGCGCGACGGCAAGTTCGGCGTGGACCTGCTGGACGATCCGGTCAAGGTCAAGACATCGATCGTGCCGGTGCATGAGGAGCTGACGACCGGCGACCACTTCAGCCGCGCTTCTCTGTTCGCGGCTGGCGGCGGACAGGCCGTTCTGACGTTCCGGCACATCCAGGGGACGACCAAGGGGGACCTGGTGCGCGTCAAAGTCGATGCGGCGACCGGGGTTATGGACGAGTCGTTGCCGCCGCTGGTGGTCGGCGCGGGCACCTGGCAGCAGAACCCGCCCAAGCCGCTGCAGGGCGTCGGTTACGCGGCGGCGGCGACCAGCGAGGGCCAGCTGCTGGCGGTGTGGGAGGGCCGGGATGGCAAGGGCGCGCTGCCTCTGGGGATCTGGATGCGGCCGATCGGTCCCGACGGCGCCTTGCAAGGCGATGCGGCGATCTCGGTGGCGACCGATGCGTGTGACGGCGGCTGCCAGCCCCGCATCGCGGCCTTGCCAAGCTCGCGCTGGGTGATCGCGTGGGCGGTGCCGAATGACCAAGGGATCCGTGCCCGGCGTGTGCAAAACGACCTGACGTTCATCGACGACAAGCCCGTGCAGATCGTGCCCTCGACCGCGAGCGGCGTGTCGCTTGCTGTGGTCGACGACAAGGTGGCGCTGGCTTGGCGCCACCCCAAGGAAGGCCCCGAATTCCGAATCTTTACCGACGCGCTGACGGCGACCAACCCAGAGCAGTACCTCAACGGTGGCGTCGACCTGGACCCCGAGCCCGCGATCGTCGGCATGACCGCCCCTGTCGGCTTCGTGGCGCTGTTCGTCAGCGGTAGCCCGGCCACCTTGCGCTTCCGTCGGATCGACTTGAGCGGCACGAAGCTTGGGCCTGCCGACGTGGACTTGGCCCCGGGCGTCGATCGGGTCGTGGCGGCAGCGGGCAAGCCCTCTCAGGTCGCGTTGATCGAGCGAGTGCCGGGGCCCGGCGGGGCCGGTGCGATGCGCATCCGCAAGCTGGCGTTCACCAGTTCGTCTGACCCGGGCAAGCAGCTGGGGCCGGCGATCGAGGTTCCGGTGGGCACCAACCTCCCCGTTCGCGCGGAAATCTGCTACGTCCCCGAGGCCGATGTCTTCGTCGCGGCTTGGAGCGGCGAGGCGGCCAGCGAGGGCGTCTGGATGCTGCGTTTCCGCTAGCCGATGGCCTGCTCCCCCCCAACGGTCACAACACTGAGTTCGCATGACGCTTTCCTCCCTCGACCTCGCGCCCCCGGCGCCCGACGCGCTGCCGCATTTGCGGGTACCGCCGCCCGGTCCTCTCTCGCGGGAGTGGCTGGCCCGGCTGCGAGCGGTGGAGTCCCCCAACGTCACCAGCATCGCCCGCGACTATCCGGTGGTTTGGCACTCGGCGCGCGGGGCTGCAGTGCGCGACGTCGACGGCAACACGTACTTGGACGCGACGTCGGCGTTTGGCGTGGCGCTCATCGGTCACAGTCACCCGCGGGTCGTCGCGGCCGCGAATGCGCAGGCGCAGCGGTTGGTTCACGGCATGGGCGACGTGCACCCGACGACGGTGCGCATCGAGCTGCTGGAGGCCCTGACCCGCATCGCGCCCGGTGATCTGGGCCACGGCGTGCTGTGCACCGGCGGCTCGGAAGCGGTCGAAGTGGCGCTGAAGACCGCGCTGCTGGCGACCGGCAAGGCAGGCGTCGTCGCTTTCTCCGGCAGTTACCACGGGTTGGGACACGGGGCGCTG
>JBMOIG010000014.1:0-51779 GCA_049317445.1 Myxococcota bacterium
GAACGGCTCGGGGCGAGAACTACGGAGCGACGGGCGTGGGGGCCGCCGGAGCCGGAGCCACCGGGACCGCGACAGGTGCCGCAGGCGTCGGCGCCGGTGCGTCGGCCTTCGCGGGTGCAGGCGCCGGAGCGGGAGCCACGGGTGCGGCCGGGGCACCGACCGACTCGACGGCCGAACTCTCTGCACCGACGCGTGCGAGCAGGATCGACAGAATCATGAAGAGCGCCGCAGCGCCCGTCGTGAGTCGCGTCATGACCGTGGATGCGCCGCGGCCGCCGAACACCGAACCGGTGCTGGAGCCGGCGCCGAAGACCGCGCCGCCGCGACCGCCGCCCTTGCCGGGCTGCAGCAGCACCACGACGATCAGGAACAGGCAGATGAGGATGTAGATGGCGATGACCAGGTAATAGAGCACGGGACCCCTCTTCTCATGCCACGCTGGGTGGCTTCCGACACGACTCTTCCCGCGAGGCGGCTAGGCGCGGGCCTTGACGATCTGCGCGAATTCCTCGCCCTTCAAGCTGGCACCACCGACGAGCATGCCGTCGATGTCCGGCTGGGTGAACAGACCCGCCGCATTCGAACCCTTGACGCTGCCGCCGTACTGGATGCGGGTGGCGGTCGCAAACGACGCGCCGTGCAGGTCGGCAAGCTTCTGACGAATGTAGGCGTGGACCTCTTGCGCCTGCTCTGGCGAGGCGGTCAGCCCGGTCCCGATGGCCCAAACCGGCTCATAGGCTAGCACGAGGTCGGCCAGCCGTCCCACCGGAATCGAGGCAATCGCCGACTGCAACTGGCGGGCCACCACTTGGAAGGTCTGGTTGCTTTTGCGTTCCTCAAGCAACTCGCCAATGCACAGCACGGGCTTCAGGCCCGCGTCGAGCGCCGCCAGCAGCTTGCGTCCCACGACGGCATCGGTGTCGCCGAACACGCTGCGGCGCTCTGAGTGGCCGACCAGCACGTGCGAGCAGCCGACCGACTTGAGCATCGTCGCGGTGACGGCGCCGGTGAAGGCTCCACTCTTCTCGAAGTGCAGGTCTTGGCCGCCCACCTGAATCGCCGAGCCCTCGACTCTGTCCGCGATGGTCTTCAGGAACGGGAACGGCGGAAAAAGGATGACTTCAGCGCCGCGGGTGGAGCCCAAACGGTTGCGAACGTCGGTCGCCAGCGCGACGGCCTCCGTCAGGTCGAGGTGCATCTTCCAGTTGCCGCCGATGACGGGAACGCGTGCCATAGTGAACTCCTCTGCCCCCCGAATCCTTGTCCGACTAGCGCCGTCCGCCCCGGAGCGCCGCGATGCCCGGCATCTGCCGGCCCGCCAGGAACTCGAGCGCCGCGAGGCCGCCCGTCGACACGTGCGACAGCAGTGGCGTGACCCCCGCCCGCCGCACCGCCGCCGCGGTTTCATTGCCAATGATGACGCTGTGCGCCGCAGTCTGGGCAATCGCCTTGGCCACGGACCAGGTGCCGGCGGAGAACCGATCGACCTCGACGTGGCCCATGGGACCGTTCCACAGCACGGTGCGGGGCGAGCTGCGGGTGCCAGGATGGGTGCCGGCCAGCAGCTCGGTGAAGAGCTGAACCGTGCGGGGGCCGATGTCGACGGCGAAGTCGGTCTCGGCAAAGTCCTGGGCCTCGACCACCCGCGTGGGGGCGTCGGGCGCGAATTCGGTCACGACGACGTGGTCCAGGGGCAACCAGACGTTGAGATCGCGCTCCGCACATCGCGCCAGCACGTGGCGGGCGCGGGCGACATGGTCGCGCTCGATGAGGGAGGTGCCCGTCTCGCGCCCTTGGGCCGCCAGAAACGTCAGCGCCATCTGGCCGCCAAGCAGCAGGGACGACACTTGGGGAAGAAGCGCCTCGATCAGGTCGATCTTCTCGCTGACCCGCGCACCGCCGACGATCGCCAAGTAGGGCATCTCCGGGCCGGTGACCAGCTTGGAGAGCACCTCAAGCTCGCGCTCCAGCGCCAGACCGGCGCTGCGCATCGGCGTCATCTTGGGTAGCGCAACGGTGGACGCCGCGTTCTCGTGCACGGTGCTGAAGGCGTCGTTGACGTAGACGTCGCAGCAGTCCAAGAGCTTGCGCGCGAATTCGTCGCTGTTGGTGCGCTCGCCCGGCTGGAAGCGCAGGTTTTCGAGCAGGACCACCTGGCCGGCGCGCTGGTTGGCCACCAGATGAGATGCCGCGTCGCCAATGCAGTCGTCGGGCAAGAGCAGCTCGCAATCCAGAGCTTCAGCCAGCCAGCGAGCGACGGGCTCCAGCGAGTCTTTGACCGCCCGCTTGCCTTTGGGCTCGCCCAGATGGCCGCACACGATCAGTCGTGCCTCTTGCTGGCGCAGGTGCTGCAAGGTCGGCAGGGCCGCGCGAAGGCGAGCGTCGTCGAGCACGGCACCGTCGGCATCCAGCGGGACGTCGAGGTCGCTGCGCACGAGCACGCGCTTGGTCGCGACGTGCATGTCGCGGACCGAGCGGATGTTCCATTCCTTCAGCAGATCACCGGGTTCCACGGACTCTCCCTGCGCGCTTCCCGTGTTTTGCCAAACGGCGCCCCGCGGGTGGGCAGAAACGGACACGCGCGCAGGACCGAAGCCCTGCGCGCGTGCCCCTGGAAACGGGACCAGAACCGAAGGGTCCGGTCCGGCATCGACCGCGCTACGCGAAGCGCTTGACGATGCTGCTGGTCAGGACGTAGAGCCGCGTCGAGTAGCCCCACTCGTTGTCGTACCAGGCCACCACCTTGACGTGGTTGCCGCCCTGGACATGCGTCAACTGGCTGTCGACGATCGAGCCCGTGCCGTCGCCGATCATGTCGCTGGAGACGACCGGCTGATCCTCGATGCGCATGGCACCGACTGCGCCGTTCTTGGCAGCAGCGCGCAGCACGTCGTTGACCTCCGCGATGGTCGTGGTCTTCTCGGTCTCGATCACCAGATCGACGAGCGAGACGTCCAGAACCGGAACGCGCAGGGCCACGCCGTACAACTTGCCGTCCAGCTTGGGGACCACAAGGCCGATGGCCTTGGCAGCGCCAGTCGAGGTCGGGACGATGTTTTGCGCAGAGGCGCGACCGCGGCGGAAGTCCTTCTTGTGCACGATGTCGAGCACGGCCTGGTCGCCCGTGTAGGCGTGGACCGTCGTCATCATGCCGACCTTGATGCCGAACGCGTCGTCCAGTGCCTTGGCCACGGGCGCCAAGCAGGTCGTCGTGCAGGAAGCCGCCGAGATGACGGTGTGCTCGGCCTTGAGCACTTCGTCGTTGATGCCTGCCACGACGGTGGCGTCGGGCTTGTCCTTGCCGTCGCCGGGGGCCGAGATGATGACGCGCTTGGCTCCCGCGGTCAGGTGCGAGGCGGCGGCAGCACGCTTGACGAACTTGCCGGTCGACTCAATGACGATGTCGACGCCCAGATCCTTCCAAGGGAGCAGGGTGGGGTCCATCTGCGAGAACAGCTTGACCTGGTGGCGGCCGATGACGAGCGTGTCGCCCTCGAGCTTGACCTCAGCGTCGAGCTTGCGGTGGGTGGTGTCGAACTTCATCAGGTACGCCAAGGCCTCTGCGGGAGCCAGGTCGTTGGCGGCGACGATGTCAAACGGGCAGTTGGGGTCGGTGGCGGCGATGCGTGCAAAGATGCGGCCGATGCGACCCAGACCATTGATCGCGATGCGAGGACGATGTGCAGTCATGCTTCACCCGTGCACACGGCCGGGGGGCTGGCCGTGCAAGAGGAGCGCCATCGACCGACGATCCGCACTGGCGCCTGCCAGGGGAAGAGTCGGCCGAAATCGCGGCGCAGTATGGTAAAAGCGCGGGTCTCCGAAGTCAATGCGAGCCCCGGCCGCCACCCCTTTTCCACGCGGACCGGAAAGCGTTGCGGATTCCGGGAGGTCGCTGCGGTGGCAAGGGGTGGAGCGGAGGTTACCCGAGTTCGCCGTTCGGGGGAGGCGTTTCGCTGAAGAAGAGTGCAGTGAACGGGTGCGGAGCGGTCAGCGGTGCGGTGCGCTGAGCGACTCGAGCAGCGCGGCGACCTGAGCCCCGGTGTGCGCCAGCTGCCGCAGGCCGGCCGCCATCGCGACCATCAGGCCGGTGATGCCGAGCCCGCAGACCGCTCCCACGATAGCGCCAGCGGTGACGAGAACGGATCCGCCGGCACCGACAAGCACGCTGCCCAGCACGGCGATCAGCACCGCAAACGAGATCGTCCCGAACAAGCCGGCGCCGACTTCCAGCCCACGGGCCATCAGGTCTAGAGTGGCAAGGCGCGTCCGATGCTCGGTGATCAGCGCGACCATGCGGTCGGGTTGCAGCGGAAACACAGACGGGACAACGGGTTGGCCGGCGCGCCAACCGGGTGCCGGGGCCTGTTGCGGCAGGATGGTTTGCTGCTGCGAGATTTGCGCAGGTGGTGGACCGCGACGCACCAGCTTTCCGGCCGGCGGGGGCGGCGGCTGGGGCGCCCCACGCGGTGAAGGGGCGTCTCCGGGCGAGAACATGCGAATGACGTCAGAGGTTTCGCGCGCTCGCGGGGGACGTTGTGGGTCGCCAGAGCGCACCGGATGCACCAAGCCGGGGTCGGCGCGGCGCGGGGCGGATGGCAGCTTGGGCGGCTGCTCCATGCCCGGCGGAAGCAGCGTAGGGCGCCGGTCGCGGGGAGCGGGAACACGCCTGAGCAAGTCGGCCTGCTGGCGTGCGCGCAGCGCCTCGGGAAGCTCGGGTTCGTCGGGCAGTGCGGCGATGTCGACGTGCTCGGCCGTGGACGCGCGCATGGGCGTGCCGTTGGGAAACGCGTCGGGCAGGTCGTCGGGCGGAAGCGGCGGCGCAGCTGTCCCCTGCGTCCGGCCGTGCAAGGGCGGCGTCGGGGCGGTGGTCGCCTTGGGGCGGGGGACCGGGGGGGGCCGCTCGTCGGAGCTCATCGCGCGGTCTCCTGAGGGGTCGGCGGCTTGGCCTGAACGGGGGCGGCAGCGGGCTGGGTCGCTCTGCACTGGGACTCGGCCAGCCCCAGCACGCGCTCAAGCTGTTCCTTGGCCCCAACCGGAAGGGTGCTTTTTTGCAGGGTAGAGCGCAAGCCCTCGATGCGCGGCAGCGGCATGCAGAGGTTGCTCTGACGTTCGAGGTCAATCAGGTGCGCCTGCGCCACCACAGGGCCTAGCAGGGACGCCGCGGGCAGCTTGGGGCGGCCGAACGCGAACAGGTCGGCGGGCATCGCCGTGAAAGCCGACGCGCCCTGGATGGGCTTGAGCCCCTTGCCCGCGAGCGCTTGGGCATAGCCGAGGACGACGGCCTCGATGGGCGTCAACTGGTCGATGCGCAAGGACTTCTGCTGGTCGGCAGAGGCATTGATCAGTCCGTGGCGGCGCAGAATTGCGGCCCAAGCGACCGCGGCGTTGTCGTCGGACCCGATCCGCTGCATCAGCACCGAGGCGTTCAGCACGGCAAGCGCGAGGTCGCCGGTGGTGTCGGTCTTCAGCACGTCTTCCAGCGCAATCTCGTCGAGGCGGGTGAAGGCGATCAGCCGCGCCACTTGGGGCTTGTCGGCATAGGCACGAAAGAAGGGCGCTGCGACCACAAACGGCACCCCCAGCGCGTGAAGACTGGGCGTAGGAGAGCCGTCGGGGCGACTTGCCGGGCGACCGCTGCGGTCGACGATGGCGGTTTCGGCGACAGGCGCGGGCAGCAGGATCGGCCCCGCGAAGGGCTCGAGTTGCTTGGGCTTGCACGCGGCGGTGAAGGGCGCGGCCAATGCGGCTACCCGTTCGGCAGCGTCGAGTTGGACGCTCTCGTTGCCACCGGCCCGTGCGGCTTCGAGCAGCCCAAGACCGAGACCGCACTGCTGCTTCTTGGTCCCACCGGCCGTCGCTCTGGCAAGGGCCAACGCGAGTCTGGGCGCCTGATGCTCCGGGGCGAGCGCGACGGCTTTCTCCAGCAGTTGGATGGCGCCGGCCTTGTCCAGCTTCTTGTTGCGGCGGGTCAGCACCTTGGCATCAGAGCCCGAGGCCAGCGTCCGCACCCAACCCAGCACCAGCGCCTGTCGGGCGTCCAGGTTGTCGACCGTGATGTCCTGCTTGCGCAGTGCGCCGCTGGGGCCGAGCGTCAGGCGCGCCTGAATGGCTTGCGTCACGAAGGGATCCACGTTGTTGCTTACGACCCCTTCGGGCCCGATGGCGTCGATGATGGCGAGCGCCTTGTCGGACGGAATCCGCTTGTCCAAGGCCCGTTCGCGGGTGACCAGGGTCAGGTAGCCGGCGCTGCGCACTTCGACGACGACGGGATGCTCCAGATAGGCCTCAGCGTACTGAGCCCGCACCGTCAGGGGCGTCACCGCAGCGGTCGCCGGGTCCGTGACCCCGGGTGCTGCGAGTCCCGCAGCGGCCGTCAAGGTCAAGGCGCAAGCCGCTGTCCACCATGCGAAACCGTACCCGACCCACCGAGCCATTCGAACCTCCCGTAGCATGACGAACGCCAGAGCATACCCGAACCCGCAGCGCATCCAAGGTGCCTGCGTCTGCGTCTTCTGGACAACCCGCCCGGTCTGCCCGACCATCCCCCGGCGCCCCACGGGCCCCCGGGAGCCTGCCCCCTTGAGAAGCAAGCTGTTCCAGCGGAGATTCGTCGTCGTTGCGGGCAAGGGCGGCGTCGGCCGCTCGACCGTGTGCGTCGCGCTGGGGCTCGCTGCCGCGCGTTACGGCCTGCGGACCTGCATCGTGCAACTCAACACGCAGGACGACGTGGCCCGGCTGTTCGGGTGCGAGGCCGGCAGCTATGCGCCGGTGCAGCTTGACCCGGACCTGCTGCTGTTCGCAGCCAATCTGCGGCCGACCGAGGCGCTGCGGGAGTACGGACAGCTCAAGCTGCGTTGGAAGGCATTGCATCATCTGGTGTTCGAGAACGACGTGATGCGGCGGCTGCTGCGCATGGTCCCGGGCATGAGCGAGATGCTGTTGTTGGGCAAGGCTTGGCACATGGAAGCGCGGGAGCGACGCGACGATGGCACGCCTGTTTGGGACCTGTTGATCGTCGATGCTCCCGCGACCGGGCACGGGATCTCGCTGCTTCGACTGCCGCAAGTCATTCTGGACGCCGTTCCGGTGGGGCCGATGGCAGAGGACGCGCGGCGCATGAAGGAACTGCTGGAGGACCCGCTGCGGTCGTCGTTTCACGTCGTGACGCTGCCCCAGGAGCTACCGGCCACGGAGGCGATCGAGCTGTGCGAGCTTGCGCAGACGACGCTGGACGTGCCCACCGGATACCTGTTCATCAATGCGGTGTTGCCTCGGCTGCTTGGCGAGACGCAACGGCGACTCCTGCTGCACGCAGAGCCCACGGTTGGCGAGACCCAAGTGCGACAGGCCTTGCAGTCGGTCGAGGCGTATGAGCACTGGCGCGAGGCGCAGCAGGCACAGGTGCAGCGGCTGCGGCGCGCGGTACACCTGCCGGTTGTGGAATTGCCCTATGTGTTCGAGCGTATGGACCGCACGCAGGTGGAGCTGTTGAGCCAGGCGGCGGTCGCGTCCATGGAGACCACCGACACGCGACGAAGGGTCGGGGAGGGGGCGCGATGAGGCGAACCATCGGCAGGACATTTGCGGCGCTTGCCCTCTGGGCGGGGCCGTGGGCTGGAGCGCCGGCGCGGGCCGAGCCCGCCGCGACTCAAGCAAGCGGCGACGCCACCGCGCGAGAACTCCAGATGAAGAAGACGGTTTCGGAGGCTCCCGTGACGGTACCGGTCGACCTGGGTCAGGCGCGAAAGCGGGCGGAGGGGCTGGTGGCGGGGCTGAGGGCCGGAGACGCGGGCCTGCAGTTGGTCGACGTGCAACCGTTTGGCTCTGGCGTCGTCGAGCACTGGAAGCTGGGCAACGGCTTGCGGGTGCTGGTTGCGGCGGACCCGCTGGCTCCGGTCGTGGCCGTGCACACTTGGGTCGCGGTCGGCTCAGCCAACGAGGTCCCGGGCAAGACTGGCCTTGCGCACCTGCTGGAACACCTGATGTTCAAGTCGACCAAGACCCGTCCCGCGGGCACGTTCGACCGGTTGCTTGAGCAGATGGGGGCGAGCGCCAACGCAGCGACTTGGCTGGACTGGACCTACTACCACGAGGTCGTGCCGCCGCAGCATCTGGCGACGGTGCTGGAGCTCGAGGCCGACCGACTGGCGAACCTCGATCTGAGCGCCACCGCCTTCAAGGCCGAGCTGGACGTGGTCAAGAACGAGCGGCGCGAGCACGTCGAGAACGACCCCGACGGCATCTTGGACGAGGCCGTGCAAAAAGCCGCGTATGGCAACCACCCTTACGGTCACCCGACGCTGGGCTGGGCGGAGGATCTGGACAAGCTGGAGCTGGCGGACGTTTTGGCCTTTCACGCCCGCTACTACGCACCCAATCGCATCACGCTGGTGCTGGTCGGTGCCGTCGAGACTGAAGCGGCGTTGCGAGAGGTGATCGCGCGCTATGGTCGGCTGCCCCCCGGTACGCCGATTGCGGAGCCCAAGCTGCCGCCCCTGACCTCACGCGGCACCGAGACCACACTGACGCTGGACGCCCACGCTGAGCGGCTGGCCCTCGCCTGGCCGACCGTGTTCGGCATGCACCCGGATCATGCGGCGTTGTCGGTGCTGACGGAGGTCTTGTTCAATGCCGACTCGGCTCGGCTGCAGCGAGCGCTGATGTTCGACTCGAGTGTGGCGTCCGACGTCGAGGCGTCGCTGGGCGGTCTGCGCCACACGAGCTTGCTGGACGTGCGGGTCGCGGTCATGCCGGGTCGCACGGCTCGGCAGGCGTTGCAGCTGCTGGACGCAGGACTCGCGGCCCTGTTGGGCGACCGCCCCGTCACCGACGACGAAGTGCGCGGCGCCAAGAATCGCTTGAAGATGGACCACTACCGCGAGCTCACAGGCGTCGACGGCCGCGCCGAGACCTTGGGCGATCATCAGACGACCTTTGGCGACGCCGGAACGCACAGCGCGTGGTGGCAGGCGGTAGCAGCGGTGACGACGGCCGATGTGCAGCGCGTTGCACGCACCTATCTGGTGAACGACCGACGCGTCGTCATCCTGGGCGTCGTGCCGGCGCCGCAGGTGGCCGAAAACCGCGCAGGCAGGAAGGTTCGATGAAGACCCGGACCGCCGCCACTGCCGCAGTTCTGGTCGCCGCCGCGTTTGCGTGCGTCTGGGCGCCAGGCATCGCAACTGCCCGCCCCAAGAGAGGAAACTTGCCGCCCGTCACCGTCGTTCAGCGTCCATGGCCGCCCATCGTCAGTGTGCGCATCGTCATCGGCTCCGGGTCGTTGGCCGACCCCGCGGGTCAGGAGGGCATGGCGCAGCTGTGCTGGTCGGCCGCCTTGCGGGGAGCCGGGACGCGCGATCGTGCGGCGCTGGCTGAAGCGCTGGACTCGCTGGGTGCCAGTCTGGACGAGTCGGTCGACAAGATCGGCACGGTGATCGCGGGGTCGGTTCCGGTCGAAGAGCTCGATGCGTTTGTCGCGCTTGCCGCGGATGCCGTCTTGCGGCCGCGATTCGATGCCACGGAGGTCGCAGAGGCGCGCAAGAGCTTGCTTGGCGATCTGGTGCTGCTGCGCGACGACGACGAGTCGCTCGCCCACGACGCTCTCGGGCGATTCCTCTACCGCGGTCAGCCTTTGGGGCGGCCCACGACGGGCACTGAGCAGAGCCTGCCGCGCATCGAAGCCGACCACGTGCGGGCTTGGCACAGGCAGCAGGTCGTGCTGGGCAACGTGCGGATAGGCTTTGCCGGCGACATCACGCAGGACCGCGCCGACGTCCTGGTCCAGAAGTATTTTGAGGGGTTGCGGCCGGGAAATACAACGGCAGTTCGCGTGCAGCGGCCAGAGGCGGACGGTCGGCGGTTGTTGTTGCTCGACAAGCCCGGCAGCAGCCAGGCGCAGATCCTCTTTGCGCAGCCCGTGCTTGCGGCCGGGTCCAAGGACCTGCCTGCCCTGCTGGTGGCCAACACGGTGTTGGGCGGTTCGTTCACATCGCGGCTGGTCCGCGAGATCCGCGAGCTGCGCGGCTGGGCCTACAACACCTGGTCCGCGGTGGCGGCCGGTCCGCAGGTCTCGACTCTGGCGATCGGCATGGCGACGGGCAACGCGGACGCTGCGGCGGCGCTGGATCTCGCCGTCAAGGTGCTGGGCGAGCTGAAGCGCGACGGGGTGACGCCTGCAGAATTGCGACTGGCCAAGGACTACCTGAAGGGCTCGCACCGCTACTCGCTGGAGACTGCCGACCGTGAACTGAACCAGCGAATGCGCGCGGCAGAGCTGGGACTGCCCGCCGACAGCGTCGATACCTTTCCGGCCCGCGTCGAGGCTGTGGACGAGAAGACCGTCGAGCGCGTGCTGCGCGAGCAGCTGGCGCCGGAGCATCTGGCGGCTCTGGTCGTCGGCTCGTCGCGCGTGCTGAAGGACAAATTGGCCAGCGGCGAGGCGGGTTTTGCCGTCGAGACGATCCCGGCACGCGGAATGCCCGAGACCACGACTGGCCGCGGGCGGCTGGTGGGGGAGCAGCCGCCGCCCGAGCCCGACGCGCCACCGCCAGAGGTGCCGGACCAGCTCGAAGGGCCCACCGAAGAGCTCGATCCGGTAGACGAATCATCGGTCCCCGAAGTCGTCGAGGGTATCGACGGCACGCCAGCTGACGAGACGGGAGACGACGCGACCGATGGGACCGACGAGGGCGCCGACGGTGAGGCGGACGGGGCCGAGGACACCCAGGACGAAGAGAGCGCCGACGATGGCAGCGATGTCGACGATGGTGCGGATCTGGATGAGCCACCCCCTGCGCCCAAGCCAGTGATCAAGGCCGCGACGCCGAAGTCGTCCTCCAAGCCACCTGCTGCCAAGCCTGCACCTGCCAAACCCGCGCCTGCGACCAAGACGCCCCCGACCAAGGCCGCGCCTCCAGTGACGCAGGGCAAGGCTGCATCCTCAAAGGGCAAGCCAGCAGCGAAAGCCAAGCCAGCAGCGAAAGCCAAGCCAGCAGCGAAGGCCAAGCCTGCCGCCAAGGTCAAGCCGGCCGTGAAGGGCAAGTCGGCCGCAAAGGGCAAGTCCGCACCCACCAAGGGCAAGCCGGCAGCGGCGAAGGGCAAGGCCCCCGCAAAGGGGAAGAAGCGATGACCGCCGAAGTGGATCTGCGTCGCGTCGATGCCTTTGCCAAGCGCGCGCACCATGGGCAGACACGCAACACCGGCGACGACACGGCGCCCGAGGTGCCCTACATCGTCCATCCCCGCGCGGTGCGTCGATTGCTGGCGAGCCACCCAAACCCAGCGGTGCGTGCCCCTTGGGTGCAGGCAGTGGGGCTGCTGCACGACGTGTTGGAAGACTGCGACGTGTCGCGGGACGAGCTGCGGGCGGCGTTTGGGGAGCCCATCGAGCACGCGGTGTGGTTGCTGTCGAAGGAACTGAAGACCCAGCCCGGTTCGCGGCGCGACGACTACTGGGAGGCGCTGGCCGCAGCACCACTGGCCGTCAGGCAGGTGAAGGCAGCAGATCGCATCGACAATCTGCGGTCCTGTCTGAAGTGGCATCGGGTGCGGCTGGCGACGAAGTATCTGGTCGAGACGCCCCGCAAGGTTCTGCCGCTGGTGGTGGAGGACGCGCACCTGTACGCAACGCTCGCCCGCCTGCTGGCGCGGGTGCGCGAGGCCTATCCGGAAGTGGGGAGGAAGCCGTGATCGTCGTCCAACGTTTTGCCTTGCTTGGCCTGATCTTGGGAGCGCTGATCGCCTGCCGCGCCCCGCTGCCACCGCGCGCAAGTGCCGATGCGGGCGCCGCACCAGCGATGCCCGCATTGCCCGCGGAAGCCACGCCGACGACGGCCGCTGTTGCATCCCCTCCGCCGGGTCTGCTGGGCGCCGAAGCGGCGAGTTTGGTGGGCGCCCCGCGCAATCTGGACCGCGTGTTGGCGCTGGGGCCCGGCAGTGGTCTGCTGGGCGACAAGCTGCGTGAGGTCGATTTCGCCCATGCTTCCGCAGTGTCGTGGACGGTTCCCGGCCAGCGCCCCGGCACGACTCGCACCTACGTCGCCCTGTCCGACCGGCCCCTGTGCGGCCCCGTCGACCGTGCGTTGGGGTTGTCTCGCTTGGTCGACGGTGCGCAGCTGCTCGTGTTCGGTTTGGCCGAGGCAGCCACCGCCACCGATCTGCAGGTTCCCGTTCAGGCGACGGTTGCGTACGGCAAGGCGCAGTCAGGTGTGTTGCAGTACGAAGGTCGAGCGACGGGAGGGCAGGTGCGCGTCGTCTCGCCTGTCGGCAGTAAGTCCAGTCTTTATGCGGTGTTTGCGGTCATGCTGCGCGGTCGTGGTGGTATTTCCATGGAAGTGCAAGGGCGCCTTCAGCCCACCCCCTGTCCGACCGGGCTGGCCCCCGCATTTGGTCCGCCATCGGCAGCGGCAAAGCCCTGAACGACCCCCGATTCCCGCCTGTTTGGTTGACATTGCGAGCCCGCCCGCCTACGTTCGCCGCCCGGGCTCGTATCGGCGCTCGCCCTTTTCGGCGCTCGACCCGGCAGCTCCCGCGACATCGCGTTTTCGTTTATCGTTCCGGCAACTTGGCTGGGCGAGCGCGTGCCGTGTTCCTTGTCCAGGGAGCGCCGGATGGCCGTCAAGCCGAAACCGACCAAGTTCATCTTCGTGACCGGCGGCGTCGTGTCGTCCATCGGCAAGGGCCTCAGCTCGGCTTGCCTGGGGGCGCTGCTCGAGGCGCGCGGCCTGCGCATCACGAACATCAAGCTCGACCCGTACATCAACGTCGACCCCGGCACGATGAGCCCGTACCAGCACGGCGAAGTGTTCGTCACCGACGACGGCGCGGAAACCGATCTGGATCTGGGGCATTACGAGCGGTTCACCTCGTCGGTGATGAAGCGTGGCAACAACTTCACCACGGGCCAGGTGTACGACGCCGTGATCCAGCGCGAGCGGCGCGGCGAGTATCTGGGCGGCACCGTTCAGGTGATTCCGCACATCACGGACGAGATCAAGGCCAAGATTCTCGCAGCGGCCGAGGGCGTGGACATCGCGATCATCGAGGTGGGCGGCACCGTGGGCGACATCGAGTCGCTGCCGTTCCTGGAAGCGATTCGCCAGATGCGGCTCGACGTCGGCTGGCGCAACGCGATCAACATCCACGTCACGCTGCTGCCCTACATCAAGACGGCGGGCGAGGTGAAGACCAAGCCCACGCAGCACTCGGTCAAGGAGCTGCGCGAGATCGGCATCCAGCCCGACATCATCCTGTGCCGCAGCGACATGCCGGTGGACGACGCGTTGAAGGGCAAGATCAGCCTGTTCTGCAACGTGCAGCGCGACTGCGTGATTCTGGCGCCCGACGTCGACTGCATCTACGACCTGCCGCTGAAGCTGCATCAGCAGGGGTTTGACGGACAAGTGCTCGAGCTGCTGGACATCTGGTCCAAGGAGCCGGACCTCGAGCCGTGGGCCGAGTTTGCCCGCGTGTACAAGGGTGCGCCGCGCGAGGGCAAGATCGGCCTGGTCGGCAAGTACGTGGAATTGCACGAGAGCTACAAGTCCCTCAACGAGGCCCTGACCCACGCAGGCGTCGCCAATGGGGCGCGGGCGCAGGTCGAGTTCATCGACGCCGAGGAGCTGGACCGCGCCGAGGACCCCGAGACCCTGTTGGGTCACTTGGACGCGATCCTCGTCCCCGGCGGCTTTGGCCTGCGCGGGGTCGAGGGCAAGATCCGCGCCGTGCAGTACGCCCGCGAGAAGCGCTTGCCGTTCTTCGGGATCTGCTTGGGCATGCAGATCGCGGTGATCGAGTACGCGCGGCACGTGGTCGGACTCGAGGATGCCCACTCGACCGAGTTCGCGCCCGAGTCGCCTTTCCCCGTCATCGATTACATGGAAGATCAGCGCGCGATCACGAACAAGGGCGCGACCATGCGGCTGGGGGCCTATCCCTGCGTGCTCAAGGCGGGTTCGCTGGCGGCCAAGGTCTATGGCACGACGGAGATCTCTGAGCGCCACCGCCACCGCTTCGAGGTCAACAACGCCTTCCGCGCCCAGCTCGAAAAGGCGGGGCTTGTGCTCTCGGGTCAGTCGCCCGACGGCAAGCTTGTGGAAATGTGCGAGATTCCGGACCACCCGTGGTTCCTCTCGTGCCAGTTCCACCCCGAGTACAAGAGCCGGCCGTTGGTGCCGCATCCAATCTTCAACGCGTTCGTCGCCGCCACGCTTGCCTACAGCCGCAGCCGACCCGCGCAGGTCCCCGCGTGACGCAAGGGCTGCTGTCGGTCGTCGCGACGCCCATCGGCAACCTGGGCGACCTGTCGCCGCGCGCGGTGCAAGCGCTGACGGACGCCGAGCTGGTGCTGTGCGAGGACACCCGTCACACGGCAACCCTGATGCGCCATCTGGGGTTGCATCGTCCGCTGCGGTCGCTGCACGCCCACAACGAGACCGACCAGATCCCGCGCATCCTGCAAGAGCTGGCCGAGGGGCGGCGGATCGCGCTGGTCTCGGACGCCGGGACGCCCTGCCTGTCGGACCCCGGCGCGCGCCTGGTCGACGCCGTGCAGCAGGCGGGCGAGCGGATCGAGAGCATCCCCGGACCGTTTGCGGCGGCGGTGGCGCTGGCGGCCAGCGGTTTCGCGCCGATTCCCTTTGCGTTCTGGGGTTTCCTGGCCAAGAAGGCGGGCGAGCGCCGCACTGAGCTGCGGGCGCGGCTGCGGCCGGGACCGGACGGTCAGCCGATGACGCACGCGTTCTATGTGCCGGGCAGGGACTTGCGCGACTTCGTGGCGGACCTGGCAGAAGTGGCGCCGGTCGCCCGGGTCGACGTGGCCCGCGAGCTGACCAAGATCCACGAGGGCCATCTGCGCGGAACGCCTGCGGCAATCGATGCGCTGTTGCTGGAAGAGATGCTGCGGGGCGAGGCGGTGGTGTTGGTCGAGGTGGGCGCGGCGAGCACTCCGCTCAGCGAGGCGGAGGCTCACGATCCGGCCGAGCTGGTGCGCAAGGCGCGCGAGGCCGGGCGCGACCGCAAGCAGGCGCTGCGCGACATCGGGCAGGTCACCGGCTTGTCGCGCAAGGCTCTGTATTCGCTTTGGGTTTCTGAGGTTGGGGCGGAGGGAGATGCCGGGGATTGAGGCGCATTTCGTCTTCAGGAGTCGCTCCGCTTGCGCCGCATTCGAGTCGTGTGTATCGTATACACGATGAGCAGCGCCGACTTGATCCGCAAACTCACGGCAGCAGGTTGGCGCCTCGATCGGGTGCGCGGCTCGCACCATGTGTTCAAGCACGCCGAGCGCTCGGGCATCGTGGTCGTGCCGCACCCCAAGAAGGATCTGGGCCGCGGACTCGTCTCGGCCATTTGCCGGCAGGCCGGGTTGCAGGAGGACTGATGCGTTATCCGATCGCCATCGAACCGGGCACCGCGACGACCGCCTTTGGCGTGGTGGTGCCGGACTTGCCCGGGTGCTTCTCCGCTGGAGACACGCTCGACGAGGCCATTGCAGGTGCGGAGGAAGCGGCGGCAGCTTGGATCGACGCGGCCCTGGATGATGGCCAGCCGGTGCCGTCGCCGTCGCCTCTGGACACGCTGCAATCCAACCCGTTGTATTCCGGTTGGATGTTCGGCGTGGTCCAGGTCGATCCCGCCGTGCTGACCGATCAGATCGAGCGCGTGAACATCAGTTTGCCGCGGCGGGTCTTGCGCAGGCTCGACGCGAACGCGACGTCGGCGGGCGAGACTCGGTCCGGCTACATTGCTCGAATGGCTTTGCTTTCTGGTGAGTTGCGGCCGAGCCGGAGCTGAGCTTCGTGGTGGGCGGGAG
This sequence comes from Myxococcota bacterium, assembly GCA_049317445.1. Taxonomy (GTDB): domain Bacteria; phylum Myxococcota_A; class UBA9042; order UBA9042; family UBA9042; genus CAJBNH01. The sequence goes on from JBMOIG010000014.1 coordinate 15,812, forward strand.
TGTTGACGACGCCGGGACTCGGGCGCATCGTCGGCCCCGGAGGTCGATATGCCTTTCAAGTTGATTTGTTGCGGGTGTCTGACGGTTGGGATGCTGGCTTGTTCTGCACCGCAGCGTGACTCCCCATCCGAGAATCCCGCGGTCGCTTCGGTTTCACGATCCGGACGAGAGCCAGACGCCGTTGTCGTTCCGCGTCGCTGCACGCCGATTCCTGGCTTGGCAGGGGAGGTGACGGAGGCCGTTGCCGACGACGAGTCCGGCGGCGGGTGCAAGGACATGACCCGGCACACCATGGCGGGGCTGTCACGGGTGACGTGGCAAGCAGCGCCCAACTGCTATCCGGCGGTCGAAATCGTCAACACCCGGTATCTTTCCAGCATTTGGATGTCCAATCCGCGCGAGCCCAATGGGGCGGGCGGCATCATCGAAGAGACCGTCCGCTATTCGGACCTCCTTGGAACCGGCGAGGGTCCGTACGATTTCCGGCTCGAAGCGACCGCCTGGATCCTGCGTCGCGACGGCACACACGGCGAGCCGATTTGGCACATCCATACGCAGGGCGGTCCCGCGGAACTGTGGTTCCACGGCACCGAATACTTCCTCACTTGCGAACCGGGCGAGGACGACCAACGAGAGGTGTGTGAACTCAGGGACTTGGACACCGGTCGGCTGCTCCTGCCCTTTCGTCCCAACGACGCGCACGGCAAGCCGGTCGAGGTCGACAGCGGCGGTGCGCAATTCGCCGGACTCGTGACCGCGGACTGCCAGCACGGCTTCGTCGATGCCCCGAAGCGGGCCGGGCGGTCGCACGTTGCGACCGTACACCTTGCCTCGTCGACCGCTCCGCTGGACGCGGTCGACGTGTTTGTCGACGGAGAGGCAGAGGACGTCCCGGAATTCCGCCTGCTCGCGCCGCCCGACGGCGACTTGACGCTTGAAGGTGGCGACTGGGGCAAGAAGCCTTGGGTGCTCACGCTTCCCGTCGACTCCGGCCGGTTCGACCTGTCGCAGATCAAGCTGCCGCGCGGTGTGACGCTGAGCCGCCCGTCGGCCCCCCCAGGGAAATAGCGACCCGGCGCGACAGCGAGTCGCCCGAATCGACGCCCCCCTACAAATACCGATCCACCACCCGCCCAAGCGCCGGCACGGCCTGCGAGGTGTGATCCTTGGCGCTGGGCCGCAAGGTCGCATACGCCTTGGCCACCCCGCGGTTGTCGATCTTGTCGGCGCGCGCGTCGGTGACCTCGAGCAGCTTCTCGGCCACCGCGGCGGCGTCGATGGCCACGAAAGTCCCAAAGGTGCGCCCCGGGGGGCCGGACTGCCAGCGCTCGAAGTGCCCCTCCAGCTTGGCGACCCAGTCGTCCAGCAGGGCATCGATCACGCTCTGGATGAAGCCGGGCTTGACGGCCTTGACCATCCTGAAGGCCGCTTTCACCGCCAGCCCCGAGAAGCCGGACTTGCGGTCCACCTCCTCTTCGAGCATCCGGGCGCAGTCGCGGATGAGGTTCGGGCGGTTCTCTGGTGTCAGCAGCTTGTCCTTGAGCATGGGATCTTCCTATTGCCATTCATGAGGTTCTAAGGCGTCGCGTCGATCCACTCGGCGCCATCATCGGTCGTTTCCTTCTTCCAGATCGGCACGCGCTTCTTCAACTGGTCGATCACGTACGAACACGCGTCGAAAGCCTCGCGCCGGTGCGGGGCGGCCACCCCGATGGCGACCGCCACCTCGCCCAGCGTCAGGTGTCCCACGCGGTGCAGCACACGCGCGTCGATCAGACCGAATTGGTCGATGGCTTCCTGGCAGATCGCCTCGAGCTCTTGCAGCGCAAGCGGAGGATAGGCGGAAAAGTCCAGACTCTGCACGGACTTGCCGCGGTTCTCGCGCCGCACCACGCCCACGAACGTCGCGATGCCGCCCGCGCCGTCCAGCGTCAGCAGCGCCTCGGCCTCGCCCGGGACGATCGGCCGGTCGACCAGCTGCGCCCGTCCACTGCCGCCGCTCGCTGCCGGCAGGACCAGCACCTCGTCGCCCCCCAGCAACACGTCGCCATCGACCGCGAAGGCATCGTTGCGGGCAAAGCGGGCGTAGGGGAGCAGCCGTGTCAGTCCCGGATGCAACGCCACGATTCTTTGCCGCAATGCCCCGATCGACTCGCCCGGGACAAAGGGCACGACCTCAGCGTCGCAGCCCGCGGCATCGCGCGCCGAGGCGAAGTAGCGAATCCGCAGTTGGCTTTCAGAAATCATCGGATCCATGGGACTCCAGCAGTACCTAGCCGGGCTGCACGTACCGCGCCACCAGCTTCTTGACCCCGACCTTGGCGAACTGCACGGTCAGGTGCGCCTGGTCGCCATAGCCGTCGACGGCCAGCACCTTGCCGGGACCGAACACCTTGTGCGTCACCTTGCTTCCCGGCGCATAGCCGTCGCCGCTCGTGCGGTCGACCACCGGCTCGTCGTCGCCCAGATGGCGCGGTCCTGGGTCCACACCGGCAGGGCGCGTCCATGCGCCCGGTCTGGCCGCGGTTCCCCCCGGTGGGGCGCGCCAACCTGCCGTGCGCGCTGCGGATCCCGCGCCGCTGGTCGAGCTGGCTCCGGCTCCCCACGCCGACCCTCCGGCACCCGTGGACCAGGCCCCCGCGCGTCCACCCCAGCTGGTGCCCGCATGCTCAGGCGCGTGGTCCACCTCGACCAGCTCGCGTGGCACGTCTGCCAGAAAGGGCGACGGCTCGCTCGGCATCTCGGCCCCGCCGAATTTTCGGCGCATCCGGGCGCGCGTCAGGTACAGCTTCTTGCGGGCACGCGTCATCGCGACGTAGAACAGGCGACGTTCTTCTTCGATGTCGCGGGGTTCAGCGGACTCCTTGACCACCATCGCGTGGGGCAGCAGGCCGTCTTCCAGGCCCACGATGAAGGCGACGTCGTACTCCAGCCCCTTGGCCGCGTGCATGGTCATCAGCGAGACCTTGGCCGTGCTGCCCAGCGCATCGGTGTCGGCCACCAGCGCGACCTGATCCAAGTACGCGCGCAGACTGGGGTCCGGGGCGGTGTCGGCGTGCTCGGCCATCGCACCCAGCAGCTGCTCCAGGTTCTCCAGACGACTCTCGGCCTCGATGCTGTGCTCGCTGACCAGCGCCTGCCGCAGCCCGGTCTTGTCGAGCACCAGCCGCCCCACCACATCGGCGCGCTTGCCCTCGATGCCGTCGCGCAGCCGCTCGACCAGATCCTGAAAGGCCCGCAGCTTGTCGCGCGCCTTGCCCGCATCGCCAGTTCGCAGCATTGCCGCACACGCAGAAGGCAGCGAGAGTTGGCGCAAATGCGCGTACTCCACCACCCGGTCGATCGTCGTGTCGCCGATCCCGCGGCGCGGCGAGACCACGGCACGCAGCCAGCCGGCGGAGTCCTCGGTGTTCACCAGCAGGCGGCACCAGGCCAGAGCGTCCTTGACCTCGGCGCGCTCGTAGAACCGCTGGCCGCCGATCAGGACGTACGGCAGGCGGAACCGCCGCATCGCCTCTTCCAGCTGGCGCGACAGCGCGTTGGTCCGGTAGAACACCGCGAATTCACTAAGAGGATACGCGTCGCGCAGCTTCTCGATCTGCCGCGCCACGAAGTCCGCCTCGTCGCGATCGGTGCCCGCCACGTGCAGCCGCAGCTTGTCGCCCGCCCCCGCTTCGGTCCACAGCACCTTGCCGTGCCGCTCGCGGTTGTGCTGCACCACCGCCGTGCTGGCCTGCAGGATGGTCGAGGTCGAGCGGTAGTTGCGCTCGAGCTTGATCACGGTCGTGTTCGCAAATTTGTCTGGGAACTTCAGGATGTTGTCGACTTCGGCGCCGCGCCACGAGTAGATGCTCTGGTCGTCGTCGCCCACCACGCACAGGTTGCCGTGCACCTGGGTCAGGATCTTCAGCAGCTCGAACTGCGCGAAATTCGTGTCCTGAAACTCATCGACCAGCACATAGCGAAAGCGCGCCGACACCTGCCGCGCCAGCTCGGGGTCGTTGGCCAGCACTTGGACCGGTCGCAGCAGCAGGTCGCCGAAGTCCACGGCGTTCGCCAGACGCATCTGCTTTTCGTACTCGGCGTACACCTGCAGCGCCCGCTGGCCCTCGGACGAGTCGATCTCGCGCGCCAGCCGCGGGTCGCCGGGCAGCAGGCAGCGGTTCTTGGCGCGGTCGATGAACCACGCGAAGTGCTTGGGCTTGTGCGTGTTTTCGGAGAGCTGCAGCGCCTTCATCGCCCGGCCGATCATCTTCAGCTGGTCGTCGGTGTCGTAGATCGAGAAGCCCGAACGCAGCCCCGCCTGGTCTGCCAACTGCCGCAGCAGCCGCACGCCCATCGAGTGGAACGTGCCCAGCCAGATGTCGTTCGCCGCGCCGCCCAGCCGGTGCCCGACGCGCTCGCGCATCTCTCCGGCAGCCTTGTTGGTAAACGTCATCGCGAGGATCTGCCACGGGGCCACATTGCACGCCGCGATCAGCCACGCGATGCGGTGCGTGATCACGCGCGTCTTGCCCGACCCCGCTCCCGCCAGGACCAGCAGCGGGCCGTCGGTGCACAGGACCGCGCGGCGCTGCTCGGGGTTCAGGGGGGCGACAAGCGGGTGGTTGGCGACGTGGGGCGGCAGGTCTTGCAGGGGGTCCAGGAACGTCATGGGCCCCGAGTGGAGCACGCCGATCGTCGCAGGGCAAGGTCGAACCCGGTGCTCGCGGTGGACAAGCGCCGCCGGTTCCGCTACTCCGCGCGGCTTGACCCGGACCCAGTCCCGACTCGCCGCAAGGAGCCGCCAGCAATGCCCGCGCCCGCCGCCGCCCCTCGCCCGTCCCCTTCGACCGCGCCGCGCTTCCCCATCGACCGGGGGCCGTCGGCTTGGGTGGGCTGGGTCTTCCAGGTGCTCTTTACCGCACCGTGGGCCCGCATCGACGCCCGCGACAAGTCCGAACGTCTGGGTCGCCTGACGGCGCGGCAGGCTCTGGTGGTCACTGCCGTCGTGTCGGCGCTGATGCTCGTGCTGTTGCGCTTCATCGTGATGGACCGCGGCGTGCAGTCGGCGATGGCCGTCTCGTTCGTCGGGCTGGTGGGAGAGGTGTCGCCTGAGTGGGGGCGTGCAGCAGCGAACTACCAGCGGCTGGGCGTGAACCTCGCTTGGGTCGTGGGCTGCTTTGCCTTCTACTTCGCGGTGCCGGCGCTGGTGGTCAAGCACGTATTCGGCATGACGCTTGCGGACTTCTACCTCAAGCCCCGGGAGTACACCCGCCACCTGCCGCTGTACGGGCTGCTGTTCCTTCCCGTCGCTGGGCTGGTGCTGCTGGTCGCCAAGTCCCCAGAATTCCTCTTGCAGTATCCGTTCTATCAGGACGCGTCGGGCTGGACCGACCGCCTGATGTGGGAGGCGGGATACGCCCTGCAGTTCTTCTCGCTCGAATTCTTCTTCCGCGGCTTCATGTTGCGGGGGATGTCGGCTGAGCTGGGGTCGATGGCCGTCATGGCGATGATGATCCCGTACTGCATGATCCACTTCGGCAAGCCGCTGCCCGAGTGCTTGGGCTCCATCATCGCCGGCACGGTACTGGGCACGCTGGCGATGGACACCCGCAGCATCTGGGGCGGCGTGACGATTCACGTCGCCGTCGCCTGGATGATGGACGGAGCTTCGCTGTGGCAGCAGGCGGCCCTGACAGGCCACAGCGGTTAGTTCAGGGGGCAGAGATGGGGGCAAACGGCCCGTCGCGACAGCGTTCCGGCACGGTGGGGCCCGGCGGCGTCGGCGAGTTCGCGCTTGACCGGGTACCAGCCCGTCATTAGCATGGGCCGACGGATGCACCGCGCTGGTTCGGTACCTGACTGACCCCCAGCGGGCGCCAGGTGGCGGCGCCGAATCCGCTCCCCGCCCACAAAGGTGGGGCGCACTTTCGACGTCCCGGACCACCGGGAAGGAGGACACCATGGCTGAGCCCATCGAACTGGTCCCGCTGACTGACGAGCAAATCGAGCAGGCCCGGGCAGCACTGGTAGAGAAGCGCGAACGGGTGCTTGCCGCGGTGAAGGCCGCTGAACAGAACCAGGACCCCGACGAGCTGCGCGTCGCTGACGAGATGGACCTGTCCAGCGTCGGTTACGATCAGGCGTTCGAGTTCCGTCTGCGCGACCGCGACGCGACGCTGCTCAAGAAGATCGACAAGGCGATTCGTCGCATCGAGCAGGGCGAGTACAACTTCTGCGAGGACTGCGGCAACACCATCGGCTCGGCCCGGCTGCTCGCGCGCCCCGAGGCCAACATGTGCATCGACTGCAAGGAGAAGCAGGAGCACATCGAGAAGATGTACGAGAAGCGCCGTCAGCGCATGACCTCGTTCGAGATGTAGCTCGCGTTTCGCCCCCTTCGTCTCTGTCCCCTCCCCCAGCAGATCGACCCGCCAAAGCTCGAGGGGTGCCTCGTGTCCGAGCTGCTGCCCACCTCGGTGACCCTGCGACGCTCGCGCTTGGTTCGCCTCGACGGCGGGGCTGAGTACATCTTCGATCAGCCAGTGGTGACGCTGGGTTCGATGGAAGACAACGACCTGGTCGTCGATGACGAGCGGGCCAGCCGCTACCACGCCCGCATCTATCAGGAGGGAGACGACTTCCTGGTCGAGGACCTGCGCAGCACCACAGGCACGTGGGTCAACCGGGTGCGTGTCCGCGACGCATTCCTGAAGAGCGGCGCGGTGATCCGCTTGGGCAACACGCAGTTCCGCTTCTCCGTGCTGAACGAGCGGGTTGAGATCCAGCCCAGCCAGTCCGAGGCACTGGGCGCCATCGTCGGCAAGTCCGAGGCGATGCGCCGCCTGTTCACCACCATCGAGAAAGTGGCCCCCACCGGCGCGACCGTCGTGCTGGAGGGAGAGACCGGTACCGGCAAGGAGATCGTCGCCCGCACCATCCACCAGTGCAGTCAGCGCGCGGCCCAGACGTTCATCGTGTTCGACTGCGGCGCAGTGCAGCAAAACCTCATCGAGTCCGAGTTGTTCGGTCACGAGAAGGGCTCGTTCACCGGCGCTCTGGCCTCGCGGCAGGGTCTGTTCGAGATGGCCCACGGTGGCACGATCTTCCTTGACGAGATCGGCGAGCTGGCCCTGGACCTGCAGCCCAAGCTGCTGCGGGCGCTGGAGCAACGTGAGATTCGGCGGGTCGGCGGCAATCGGCCGGTCAAGATCGACGTGCGCGTGATTGCCGCGACCAATCGCGATCTGCAGGCTGAGGTTGCTGCGGGGCGGTTCCGCGAGGATCTGTTCTATCGCCTGGGCGTCGTGCGGCTGAGGCTGCCAGCCCTGCGCGAGCGGCGTGAGGACATCAAGCTGCTGGCGCACCACATGCTGCAGCACGGCGCGTTCAACCGCACAGCCGACGGGCCACGGGTCAAGGGGATCTCGCACGAGGCCGCCGATGCCCTGACCGCCTACGACTGGCCGGGCAACGTGCGGGAGTTGGGCAACGTCGTCGAGCGCGCCTGCTCGTTCGCCGAAGGTGACTTCATTCAGGTCGAGGACCTTCCCGACCACATCAGCGGCCAGGGGCCCGCCCGCAGTCGTCGGCAGGAGACGCAACAGACCGAGCCGTTGCGCGGTTCTTCGTCCACCCCGTTGCTGTCGGACCAGACCTTCAAGACGGCCAAGGAAGTCTGGCTGGGCGCATTCGAGCGCGACTATCTGGCCGCCCTGCTGGCCCGGCACTCCGGCAACCTCAGCCAGGCCGCGCGGGAAGCCGACGTCGACCGCAAGCATTTCCGTCGTCTGGCCCGCAAGTACCACCTGCTGCCCACGCGCGATGGCGAAGCGGACGAGGAAGACGAAGCGTGAGAGCCGCAACCTTCAGCGGGCGCCTGTCGGATGTCGCCGTAGCACTTGCCCTTTGGGTGGGCGCGGTCGCGTTTGTGGTCGCTACCAACGACATGGGCTTCGTCCGCGACGAGGCCTTCTACTTCGCCCACGCCGAGACATACCAGGACTGGTTCGTGCGGGTGGAGAAGGGTGGCGAGTCGCGGTCCAAAGCCTTGGAACGCGATGAGATCCTCGACACCTGGCGCAACAACCCGGAGCACCCGCCGCTGAACAAGATGCTGTTCGGGTGGTCGTGGCGCGCGTTCGGCCGCAAGCTGCGCCCTGCAGAGGGCCTGCGCGAAAAGGACGGCCGCGTCGAGGTCAGCCTGGCACAACTCGGCCCCTCGCATGGCTTTGCTGAGGGTGCGAGGGTCCGGTTGCTGCGTCCGCAAGTGGTTGGCCGCTCGTCCGACGTCGACCCGCGCCTGCTGATCGGCGGCGAGGTGATCAGCCGACAGCCCGCCCGTGCGGTGGTTCGCCTGGACAAGGGCGCGGACCTGGCGCGACTGCAGGCGGCGTGCCCTGACGCCGGACCCGGTCCCGACGGCGTGATCCGCCGCACCGGCTGCGAGGCCGTTGAGACGAGGACGCTCTACTTCCTGAGCGAATCCGACGCGATGCGCTTTCCGGGCGCCCTATTCGCCGGCCTGATCGTGGCGATTCTGTACCTGGCAGGGCGTCTGTTCTTCTCCGACCGCTACACCATCGGCCCCAAGGGGCGCTTGGCGCGGCCGTTCGCGCTGCTGGCGGCGGTGGGCTACCTGTGCCTGCCTCGGCCGTTTTACCACGCGCACTTGGCGGTGTTCGACACCACGATCACGGCGCTGCTGCTGCTGACGACGTTCGCCTGGCACCGCTCGCTGCGGTCGAAGCCTTGGATCTGGATCACGGCCGTGCTGTGGGGGCTGTCGCTGTTGGCCAAGCACAACGCCTTCTTCCTGCCGGTGCCGTTCGTGGTGCACTGGCTGTGGAATGGGTGGCGCGAGCGGCAGATCCGCATCGTGGCGCCGCTTTCCGACTGGAAGTCGTGGGCGACTCTGGCTGCGGCTGGCGCGCTCGCAGTGTTGGCGGCGGTTCTGGTGCACCCGGCGGCAGGACTGGCACTGGGGCTGTGGGCGCTGGCGAGTCGCAAGCGAGAGGTGGAGCTGCCGCCCGTGCCGATGGCGTTTTTCGCGATGCTGCCGATCGGCTTTGCGATGTTGGTCGCGTTCTGGCCGCTGCTGTGGGTCGACCCGCTGGAGAATCTGGCGCGCTGGATCGAGTTCCACCTGCACCACGAACATTACATGCAGGCCTACTTTGGCAAGGTGGAAGCGCTGCCGCCGTTCCCGGTCGAATTCCCTTGGGCGATGACGCTGTTTTCTTGGCCGCTGACGTTGCTAGCGCTGTTCCTTGTCGGTTTGGTCGCGGTGTACCTGCCCCGTCGGCTGCCAGTCTGGTGGCCGCGTCGTCTGCGCCCGGTGGCGGCGACAGCCGGTTTGGCCGTTTCGACAGGATTCGCGGCGCGCGATTTGGACGACCGTGGCCGCAGCGCCGAGCAGCGGTCCCTCGACCGATTGACGCTGCTCTCGGCCCTTTGGCCCATGGCGCTCATCTCGATGCCGGGCACGCCGATCTTCGGCGGCATCAAGCACTGGATGCTGGCGTATCCCTTCATGCTTCTCATCGCAGCCAGGGGTGCTCAGGCGACTTGGTGCGGCCTTGTGCGTTGGGCGGGTATGGCGCCGACGGCCGACGAGCCGAGGTCGCCCGCGGAGGCCTTCGAGCTTCAGCCGACGTCACAGGTGGCCGATTCGTGGCTGCGCAGGTGGGCATCCCGAGCGGCGATCACGGTGCTGGCTTGGTGCATCGCCGCCGTCGCGCTGGCACCCGCTGCCAGAGCCACCGCCGACATCCACCCACACGGCACCGCCTACTACAACGAGCTGTTGGGCGGCGTTCCCGGCGCCACCGAGTTCGGCATGCAGCGTCAGTTCTGGGGCGGAGCGACACGAGACGGCCTGGAGGAAGTCAACCGCCGCGCGCCAGCCAGGTCCTCGGTTTACTTCCACAAGTCGGCGTGGGGCGCGTTTGTCATGTACCAGCGTGAGGGCTGGTTCCGCCGCGACCTGCACTACGGCGGTGACCCGGCCGGGACCGCCCTCGGCTTCTACCACCACCAATGGGACCACGACGACTACGAGCTGGACCTGATGGCCGACTACGGCACCCGTGCGCCGGTCTGGCAGCGCGAACATCAGGGAGTCCCTTTGCTTTCCGTTTACGAGCGACCCGGCACGCGCCATCCGTCGCCGCCACCCGCACCACGCCCGGCAGCCGCCTTGCCCGCAACTCCTCGGCCGCCCGTCGCCCCCTTGAAGTGAAGGCGGTTGAAGCCGGGGGCCAACGCCCCTACACTCACGCGCCTCGTGGATAGCCCTAGGAGTCGATTCCCCATGCCCCTCGCGCCCGCTCGCTCGTCAGTCACCCGGCGTGCGCGCCTCGTCGCGTGGGTTTGGGCTTGCCTGCTGGTCGCGATGCCCGTTCACGCACAGACGCAAGAACCTGCGGCGCCGGGGCCCCCGGACGCGCGCCCGCTCGTGACGCTCGAGTGGTCGGGCGAGGCCCGCCTGCGCACCGAGTGGCTGCAGGGCGTGGGTCTGGTGACCGACTCGACCAACACCCCGCTTCGCTTCGGCTTGCGCCACGACGGCTCGACGGTGGACCCGCTGCTGTCGGGCGGCAGCATTGGCACGGGGGACCTGCGTCTGCGCCTGCGGCCCGTGCTGCGGGTGGCCGAGTGGTCAGAGGTGCACGCGCAGCTCGATCTCGCCGATGGTCTGGTGCTCGGCGACCTGTCGCGCGAGGACTTTCTGGCTCGGCTGACCGGCGACCCGTCGCAGTCGGTGACCAGCGGCATCGCGGTGCGGCGGTTGTGGGCGAAAGTGCGCCTGTTTGGTCTGGCTGAGCTGTTGGTGGGGCGCACGCCGGACCACTTCGGCATGGGCATGCTGCGCAATCAGGGTGGCTCGCTGGGCGGCGACTATCAATCCGACGTCGACCGAGTCGCCGTCCTGACCGACCTGATCGGTGTGCACTGGATGCTCGCCCGCGACACGATGGCCAGCTGGCCGGCGACGCGCTCGACCGGTGAGGACCCGCTGCAGTCGTGGGAGGATGCCGCCGACGTGATCCGCTGGGCGGTCGAGGCCTCCGGAGGTCGCAAGCCCGCGGATACACAAGGTCTGGCCTGGTCGGCCGCGGTGCTCTGGCAGACGCAGGACCGTGGCTTGTCCTTGGAACACGACGTGGACCCCGCGGGTCCCGAACTCATCGACTCGACCGATTGCCTCGCCGTCGGCACCTGCGCGGGCGTGGTGCCCCGTGGTGCTTCGATTGTCACTTCGCAGGCGGCGATGGACTGGCGCTCGGGCGATCTGCACTTCGAAGCGGAAGGTGCCTTTCAGTACGGGACGTTTGAGCGCACGGAGCCCTTGCCGCGCACCGACACGTCCAAGACGCTGGTGGCGGGCGGCCTTGCGACCCGCACCACGTGGCGGCACGGTCCCGGCGAACTGAAGCTGGACGCAGGCCTTGCGACGGGAGAGGGCGACGGCGGCTTCGGCGTGCTGGACACCGACAACTTTCACCAACCGGGCTCGTCGGACGCCCAGCGGTCACTGCTGACGGGCTTTCGCTTCCACCGAGAATTTCGCGTGGACGGCCTGATGTTCCGCGATCTGATCGGAGCCGTCGCCAACGCTTGGTACGTGCGGCCCTCTTGGCGCCACGACCTGTTGCCGACCGGCACCGACACCGGGCTTCGTGTGGAAGCGGCCGTTCTGACCGCCGGTGCAGCCTCGCCCGATGCGACCCCTGGCGGTGCGGAGTGGCTGGGGCTCGAACCAGAGCTCGTCCTCGACTACCGCGGTGCTTCTTGCGGGACCGGCCTGTGTCTCGAGGGCCAGCTGCGCGGCTCGTGGCTGATGCCCGGCGCGGCGTGGGACGACGGCACCGGCGGCCCTGCCGCCCAGTCGGCCTGGCGCACGGAAGCCCTGTTGCGGCTTGCGTTCTGACCCAAGCGTGCAGTGGTCAGCGGTGCTTTGACGGGACCCGTGCAGACGACAGGTCCGTCCCGGGCCGATTTGAATCCCCCAGTCTCCGCGTGTACGATGCCGGGTTCTGCGCTGGTGCCACTCGTTCTCGGGAGGCGCGGCGACGCGAGGCCCATCGCCGGCCACGATGAAACGGAGACTTGGAGACCACGACGCCCATGACGATCCTCTTCCGTTCGCGGCTGTGGCCAGCGCTCGTCGGATTCGCCGTCGTCGTCGGCTGCGGCAACCCTGACGCCGCGAACACCAAGGACACAGCTGCGCCTGACGCGGTAGTGGCCGACAGCGAGGACGGAGCCGCTACCGACGCAGTCGCGCCCGACACGTTGGACGTTCTCGACGTCGACGACGGCGATGCCGACACCCAGAGCACCGACACATTGGACGTGCTTCCGGATATGGAGCCTCAGGACGCGGCGACCGACATCGCTGCCGATCTGGTGCCCGACCTGGATGCGACTGCCGACCTCGGTTCGGATGCGGCCGAGGACGTTGCCGACGACGTCGCCGAGGACATTCCGACCGACGTTGGCGACATCGGCAAGTCGACCCACGCCAAGGCCTGTGTGACCGACGCTGATTGCAAGATCCCGTGTGGTAAGGGTGTTTGCGTCGCGGGCTCGTGCGACTTCAAGACCGTGTACGGCGGTGCATGCTTGGTCGGTCAGGGGGCGGACAAGGTCGGCTGCTACGGTGCCGGTGAGCAGGCGGACGGCCTGCCTTGCCTCGTTTGCATGCCCGACCTGGCGAAGACCCAGCTCAGCGCGGTGGCGACACTCCTGCCGATGGATGGTGGGGAAGGCTTTGAGCTGCTGGACACCTATCAGTCCGGTATCGCTTGGAATTTTCACGACAAACGCACGGTTGACGGCAACAAGAGCCTGTATTTCGGCAACCCCACGACAGGAACCTATGCCGGCACCAAGCCCGCGGGCGGCACCGCGACCAGCCCGTCGCTGGATGTCCCGGGCGGAGGCAACGCCAAGCCCCAACTGCAGTTTTGGCTTTGGCTCGACACCGAACAGACCGCCGGCTACGACCTCCTGACGGTGACCATCGTGCAGGGGGAGGCGGTCAAGCAGGTCTGGACCAGCGACACGATCGGTGGCTCCACCGATGGCGCCTGGCAGCGGGTCGTCGTCGACCTGGCGCCGTATGCCGGGCAGTCGGTCAAGGTCGTGTTCGCGTTCGACACCAAGGATGCCTTCGTCAATGCTTTCGAGGGCGTCTACATCGACCGTCTGCTCGTCACCAGCGGCTGCTGCGGCGGCGTGTCCGATTGCGACGACGGCGATGCCTGCACCCTCGACACCTGCGCGGCCGACACCGACGGCGTGCCCGTTTGCGGCCATCAGGCCGTCTCCGGTTGCTGCTCTGTCCCCGCCGACTGCGACGATGGCTTGGCGTGCACGGTTGACCTTTGCAGCGGTCCCGGCGGCACCTGCGCCCACTCTCCCAAGCCCAGCTGCTGCGCCGGCGTGAAGGACTGCGACGACGGCGATGCGTGCACCTTGGACAACTGCCCGATCGTGGGCGGGGTCTGCGAACACGTGAACACCTGCTGCAAGACGGCGGCCGACTGCAAGACGTCCGACCCGTGTCAGGTGCCGTCATGTTCGGGAGGCCAGTGCTCGTTCGCCTCGACGTGCTGCTCCACGGCAGCTGAATGCGACGACTTCAACCCGTGCACCAAGGACGCTTGCAGCCAAGGGCAATGCCTGTACACGCCGTCGACGGCTCCCGGCTGTTGCTCGCCCGACGTGCTGGGCTCTGCCTTCTCCGGTTCGGCGGAGGGCTGGACCTCTTCGGCAGCGCAGAACGGTCTGGACTGGCACTACAAGGCGTCGGCTGCGGCCAAGAGCCCCCCGGGGGTGCTGCACTTCGGCGACGCCGGCAAGGACACCTACAGCCTGTCCAACGTCAAGATCAAGGTCACGGCCGCCTCACCGCCGTTCACCCTGATCTCAGGCAACGAGGCATCGCTGACGTTTGAGGTCTCCGGACAGCAGGCGGGCTCTGGCAACACCCTGCGCGTCTATACGATCGTCGACAACGTCGAGGTGACGCTGACGACCATCCAGTCCTACACGATCTCGAACGTGTGGAAGCTGTTCACGGTCGACTTGACTCCGGTGGCGGGTCGCACGCTGCAGGTCTACTTCGAGGCCAACGTCGGCAACGGCTTTGGCACCGTCAGTGGTCAAGGCATGCTGGTCGACAACATTCAGGTGAAATCGACCTGCCAGATCCGCAAGTGCTCCACTAGCGCCAACTGTCCGTCGGGACCCTTCTCTTGTCTCACCGGCGTCTGCACGAACGGACAGTGCACGTACCCCACGTCGTGCTGCGCTTCGTCGGCCGAGTGCGACGACAGCAACCTCTGCACCACCGACTCGTGCAACAACTCTGGCAAGTGCACGTTCGCGGAACAGGCCGGGTGCTGCATGGGCAGCGCCGACTGCAACGACAACAACGCTTGCACCACAGACACTTGCACCGGGCCGGGAGGGCAGTGCGCGTTCTCGCCGATTCCCGGGTGCTGTCTCAGCTCTGCCGCCTGCGACGACAAGGACACCTGCAGCGCCGACGACTGCGTGGACCAGAAGTGCAAGTACACCAACCTGTGCTGCGCGAGCGACAAGGAATGCGACGACGGAGAGACCAAGTGTTCCATCGACAAGTGCGTCTCGAAGTCCTGCATACACGAATCGACCGGCGCCGCCGGTTGTTGTCAGCCTATCGCTTGGTCCAACACCTTCGACGTGTCTGACCTGAAGGGGATCACCCTCTCGAACAGCGTCTCCGCCTCCAAGGGGTGGCAGATCTGGACGCCTGCGTGGGTCAGCAAGTCCCCATCGGGCGTGCTGTATTACGGCGATCCCACGCTGCAGAACTACAACTTCGGGGTCTCGTACGGCACGGCCAAGACGCCGACGGTGCAGCTGCCGGCCGACAAGCCGTCGGCGTTGACGTTTTGGCTGTACACGGACACCGAAGCTGGCGGCTTCTACGACGTGCTGACGGCGACGCTGTTCGTCAACGGCGCCAACGCCGGGCAGGTGTGGTCCAACAGCGCGATCTTGGTGGGCAAGTGGACGCAGATCAAGATCGACCTGACGGCGCACAAGGGCAAGCAGGTCCGCATCGACCTGAAATTCGATACGAAAGATGGGCTGAGCAACAGCGGCAAGGGCGTGTTCGTGGACGACCTTGCGTTCACGACGGCGTGCGAAGGCTGACGACTGGTTCTTGCGAACCGGCGTGCGATGGGGGCGACATGCAGCGGCCATGGGCGACAACGGTGCAGTGGCTCGCGATTCTGGCGCTTGCGGGCGGGCTTGCCGCCTGTTCGGAAGACCCGACGACGACAACGCCTCCGACGACGGACGCCGACGTGGCGGTCGACGAGATTGCCGACGACGTGACCGACGAGACCTCCGTGCCGGACTCCGTTGCCGATGGCGATGACGTGCCGGACGCGACCGATCTGGACATCGAAGAAACCCTGGAAGAAGTCGCTGTCGACGCAGCCGAAGTTGGACCCGACGCCGCCGGATGTCAGGGCCCCGAAGACTGCACCGCCAAGCTGACGCTGAAGTCGTGCCAGGCTGCTGCGTGCGAGGAGGGCGTCTGCAAGGCTGTCACCATGCCGGGCGGGTGCTGCGACGACGCTGAGTGCGACGATCAGGTGGACTGCACGTCGGACATCTGCGACCCCGCGACCCACAAGTGCGGGTCAGAGCCCATCGCCAACTGCTGCAGCGGCAAAGTCACGTTGCTGAAGACCGGGTTTGAGGCAGGCGGACTCGAGGACTTTGTGGTCTCCGACGCGGCGACCAACGGCAACGTGCAGTGGCAGGCGACCAGCTTCCGGGCGCACTCGGGCAAGTCCGCTTTGTACCTGGGCAACGAGTGCCGCACCTACGACAACGCCATGTCCGTCGATGAGGGCTGTCAGCCCGGCGCAGTGGGGACGGCGATCTCCAGTCAGCTGACCAGCAAAGAGTACGCTCTGCCCAAGGAGAAGTCGGCGCACCTGCACTTCTGGCTGTACCTGGACACCGAACCACCTTATGTCGGCACCTTGCCCAAGGGCAACTGCGCGACCCCGTGTGGCCCCTCCGCAGCGTGCATCAGCGTCAACGGCGCGCCGCAGTGCGTTCCGGAGAAGGACGTGCTGTCGATCCAGGTCGTGACCGCCGACAAGTCCTCCGCCGTGTTCCATTCCACCAGCATCGGCAAGACGACGGGCGGAACCTGGCGGCATGTGGCGGTCGACCTCAGCGAGTGGGCCGGGCAGAACGTCAAGCTGCAGTGGCAGTTCCAGACCGGCACTGCGCTGAAGAACGGCTACGAGGGCGTGTACTTGGACGACATCGTGGTCGAAACCGTGTGCGCCGAGGGCGCCGCCTGCAACGCTACGACCCCGTGTGTCGACGACGACCAGGCCTGCACCATCGACGCGTGCACGACCTACGCCAATCTGGACGGTGCAGGCTTCTGCTTCTCGGACAAGAAGGTCGGCTGCTGCTTGGGCAACAGCGACTGCGGCGACGGCAACTCATGCACTGTCGACACCTGCGTGGAGGGCACTTGCTCCCACGCCCCCGACGCTACGCAGCCGACCTGCTGCAAGCCCGAGGTGCTGCTCTACGATGACTTCGACACGGGCGACCTGACCTCGTGGTCCGTCAAGGAAGCCAACTCGAATCTGGCCAAGTGGCGCATCGACCCGACGGGGGGCGTGAGCGGCAGCGACGCTCTGTTCTTTGGCACCGAAGCGATGACCGGCTATGCCGACGCACAGCTGGTCGATGACGGACCCACCGGCACGATCTGCTCGGGACCGGTGGTGCTGAAGTCCGGAACGCTCTTCGACTTGCTGACGTTCGACCTGCAGCTCGTCACCGAGTGGTCCGGGCAACCTGCCACCGCGTATCTCAACCCGCCCTTCGCAGGCCAGCCCAAGTTCGACGAGTTCACGGTGCAGGTCTACTACAATGGCGTCTTCACCCAAGCTTGGAGCAGCGACACCGTCTACGGCACGACCGAGGGCGAGTGGGTCGCAGTGACAGTTCCGCTGGATTCCTGGGCCGGCAAGACCGTCAACATCTGCCTGAAGTTTGACGCGGGCGACCCGCAGACCAACGACGAAGGCGGGGTTCGGATCGACAACCTCGTGACCAAGGTCGCGTGCGCCAAGAAGTCCTGCTACTTCGACTCGCAATGCGCGCAGATGACCTGCGCGAACCAGTGTGGCGTCCCCGCCTGCACCGAAGCCGGCTGCGCCTGCGTCGCCAAGCCGGGGTGCTGCTCGACCGACGCCGACTGTGACGACGCCAATGCCTGCACGGTCGATACTTGCGGCATGGACACCAAGTGCATCCACTCGCCCAGCAACGGCGAGGGGTGCCCGGGCTGACCCGTCCTGTTCAAGGGTATCCCCGCGAGTCCTGCGGGGTTGCTCGTGCTGCAGGCCAGTCCCCACTTCCCGCGCGGCGGAATCCGCGCCTGTCGAGACCAGATGCCAGCCCTCAGTGACCGCACCTTCAACCCCAAGGCTTGGGCCCGTCTGGCCCTGATTGGCGTCGCTCTGCTTGCCGTCGCCGGCCTCGTCTGGGCATCTTCGGTCTATCACCGTGACCAGATCGAAGCGCCCCGCCTGCTGGAGCAGCGATTCAACGACCCTCCCGGCCGCATCGGTCCTTCCACGTCGCAAGTCTCCCACTTGGGGAAGCGGGCGGTGGAGACACTGGTGGACGACCTGAAGTCGGAAAAGGCCGACGAGCGCTCCAAAGCTTTGGAATTGCTATCGACCATTGATGACCCCCGCGTCATTCCCGCCTTGGGCGCGGCCCTTGGGGACCGCGACTTGGGCGTGCAGGTGTCCGCACTGGCCGGGCTGGCGCGCACCCGCAAGACCGCAGGGGCCGTCTATGTGTGGCCCCTGCTGCAACGCAACGACCCCTTCATCCGTCAGCGCGCGATGGTGACGCTCGGTCTGGTGGGCAGTCGGGCCGACGCGGAGAAACTGCTCAAGACGCTGCCGGAGTTCTACAACATCGAGCGGTACCTGCTGGCATGGTCGGCCGGGCGCATCCTGCGTCGACTGGAGCTGGGCGGTCCGACCGGTTACTTGGCGCCGCCGCCCGATCCGGGTGACGACGAAGGCCTCGCCCGCATCCATCAGGAGGTCCTGGGGCTGCACGCTGCTCTGGACGCCTTGCAGGACGTTCGGGCGACGGCGATGCGATTGTCGGCGCTGACGGACGTCAATTTCGCTACTTGGGACTATGCCCACCAGATCAGTGCTCAGGTGATCGCGGTAGGAGGGCCCCTCGCGCTGCTTCGCGGCGTCGAGTCGGAACTCACACCACCCCGGCCGACGCAGCGTCGTCTGGAGCTTGACGTGCAGCGGTGAAGTCTGGTCAAGCGTTTGCGCCAGAGTTGCGACCGGCACCTCTGGTACACACCACAGGGGTCTGTCAAACTTTGTGATTCGAGTCCCCGCAAGGGGCATCCGACCGCGGCTGTGTGGTACAACCGCGGACTCCGTGAGGGTTCCCGCCCAAGCGGCGTGTGATTCCGACCAGACCCGTGGCGGAATCTCAAGGCGAGGGTGCTCGGGGCGACGGAGGGTGTTTCGTGGCTCGGCTTCTCATTATCGACGACGACGTCCGGTTGGGCGCCCTGCTCGAAAGACTGCTCAAACCCGAAGGGTTCCACGTCACGCTGGTGACCGACGGCCTGCAGGGCGTGTGCCGGGCGACGGCTGAGGTCTTTGACCTGCTGGTGCTCGACGTCATGTTGCCTGGGATCGACGGCTTCGAGGTTCTGCGCCGCGTGCGAGCCCACTCCCGGGTGCCTGTGGTGATGCTGACCGCGAAGGGGACGGACAACGACCGCATCGTCGGCTTGGAGCTAGGGGCGGACGACTACCTGCCCAAGCCGTTCAATCCGCGAGAGTTGGTGGCCCGCATCAAGGCGGTCCTGCGGCGGGCGGAGGGCGGCACGACGGCCGCTCCCTCAGCCGAAGTCTTCCGCGAGGGCGATCTCGAAATGGACTGCGCGCGGCGGGAAGTGACCATCCGCGGCGAGTCCGTCTCACTGACCACCACGGAATTCGACTTGCTGCGCTGCTTCTTGCGCTATCCCGGTCAGGTGTTGTCCCGCGACGCGCTGATGGACATGTTGCGCGGCGTCGGCTATGCCGCTTACGACCGCTCGATCGACGTGCACGTGAAGAACCTGCGCGCCAAGATCGAGGAAGACGCCAGAACGCCCCGATACGTCAAGACGATCTGGGGCACCGGCTACATGCTCTCGACCGAGACCCGGCGCCGCGACTAGAGCTCGGCCGGGCGGGAAGAACGACCTTGGCCTCGCACGACCTTTCGCCCACCGCTACGCCTGCGCCGTCGCCTCCCGCAGAGATGCCGGAACGACCGGCCGTGCTTCGGGGCCGTTCGCCCGCGGTTCGCATCGAAATTACGCTGCGGGAACGAACCTTGATGGCTCTGGCGCTTGGGTCGCTGGTCGCGCTTGCGGTCGCGGGTCTGATGGTCGTGCACTGGACTGCGCTGGCCTCTGCGCGGCTGTGGACCGTCGTCGGTCTGCTGGCGGTCGCGGGTTTTCTGGTCGGCGTCATGCTGTCGGTTGCCTTGGGGGCGTCCCATGCAGTGGGCGCGCGCGTGCGACAGCTTCGTGAGATTGCTGGGGATCTCGGATCTGGCGACCTGTCTGTCCGCGCGCCGGTCGAGCCCTTTGACGATCTGGGGTCGCTTGGCCTTGCACTCAACGCCATGGCCGACCGGGTGGCGCGCGTGCTGCAGGCGCAAAAGGA
Source organism: Myxococcota bacterium (assembly GCA_049317445.1). Classification (GTDB taxonomy): domain Bacteria; phylum Myxococcota_A; class UBA9042; order UBA9042; family UBA9042; genus CAJBNH01. The sequence continues at coordinate 35,608 of JBMOIG010000014.1, forward strand.
CCTGCTTTCAGGGGTTTCGCATGAGCTCCGGTCGCCTCTGGCCAGGATTGCCGTCGCCTTGGAGCTGATTCGCCAGGATTTCGAGGCTGCCCGTGCCGCGGCTCCCGGAGGCGAGAATCGTCGTCGCGAAGCCGGTCCCCAGCTGCTGACGGACATCCTGGAGGAGGTGGCCCTGCTGGAGCGCCACATCCAGCGACTGCTCGAAGCCCAGCGCGTTGGCGTGGACCGCGTGCTGGTTCAGCGGGCCAACATCGTGCTGGACGAACTGACGGCGACGGTGTTGCGGCGCGAGCAGAACCGTTTGGATGAACAGGGTTTTGTGGTCGAAGCGCAGTTCGGCGCCCCCGGACTGGTGCTCTCGGGAGACGCGAATGCCCTGGACCGCGTGCTGTCGACTCTGATCCAGAACGTGATCGAGCACACCGCCGACTCGTCGGCACCATCCGGCACCCAGGCGGCCAGGTCGCTGCGGGTCGAGACGGAGCGAGCGGGAGCCGAGCTGGTCGTGCGCGTCCTCGACCGCGGCCCTGGACTGACGCCGGAACAGTGCTCGCGGGTCTTCGAGGCCTTCTACCGCACCGATGCCTCGCGCACCCGCAACACAGGCGGCACCGGCCTTGGACTGTATGTGGTCAAGAAGCTGACGGAGGCGCACGGGGGCTCCGCTCGGGCCACACCGCGTCCGGGCGGCGGTTTGATGATCGAGCTGCGCCTGCCGCTGCCGGGGGTGAAGATGGCGAAGGAGACCGTGCGGATGAAGTTCCCGCACGGGGGCTTGGGGGACGTGTGACGAACCGCGTGTTGCACGGTTGGTCGGTGGACGTCGAGGACTGGTTCCACATTCTGGACTGCCCTGGCGCGCCCTCGACCGCCGATTGGGAGCGTCTGCCCGCCCGCGTTGAGTTGGGTACGGAGCGGATGCTGTCGCTGTTGCAGGCGCACGGGCTGCACGGCACGTTCTTCGTGTTGGGGTGGGTCGCCGAGCGACATCCCGAGCTGGTCGCCCGCATTGCAGCCGCCGGTCACGAGATCGGCTCGCACGGTCACACCCACCAACTCGTATCGCAGCAGGGACCGGACGCGTTCGCGCGCGACCTGGATGCCTCGCTGCAAGCGCTGACCCGGGCGACCGGCGGGGACATTCACGCGTTTCGCGCTCCCGGGTTCTCGATCACGCCCAACCAGCACTGGGCGTTTCCGATTCTGGCGTCGCGCGGCATTACGCTGGACGCGTCGCTGTTCCTGACGGCCCGAGCCCACGGGGGCTATCCCTTGGATCGACAAGGACCTTTCGAGCTGCACCTGGGTGATGGCCGGCGCATCGTCGAGGTTCCCACCGTGCCGCGGCGGCTGCTGGGGCGCGAGCTTGCGTTCTCAGGCGGCGGCTACCTGCGCTTGCTGCCGGATCGGCTGCTGGAACAGAGCTTTGACGACGCCGAGCGACGCGGCTGCCCGGCGGTCGCCTACCTGCATCCCCGGGAGCTGGACCCGGACCAGCCGCGGATGAACCTGCCGCTTGCGCGTCGCTTCAAGTATTACGTGGGACTGTCGAGCGTTGAGCGAAAGATCCGGATGCTGTTCAAGACCTTCCGCTTCGGTACGCTTTCGCAGGTCGCCGCTGACCGACCGCTGGGACAGCCGCTGGACGTGTCGGAGCTGGGGCGCGGGCGCGAGGCCGGACGATGATGCGCGCGGCCCTGACGTGGGCCGTGTGCACGACGTACCTCTGGGTCGCCCCGGCGGCGCACGCCACGTCAATGGAACTCTACGGCTTTGGTCCAAGGGCCACGGCGCTTGCGGGCACGGCAGAGGCGGTCGCGGACGACTTCTATGCCCTGTACGCCAATCCCGCCAACCTCGCCTACGCCAAGCACATTCACTTCGGCTACGGCACCGACGCGGTGTGGAATCGCATGTCCGTCGACCGCAACGACCCAACCGGCGACTACCCGACCCGCTTGCCGAGCCACAACTGGCTGGGGCACGTGGGGGTGTCGACGCCTCTGGGCGGCTGGGCCAAGGACAAGGCCGCGTTTGGTCTGGCCTTTCACATGCCGTTGTCCGGCGTGACGCGTCTGGATGCGCTGGACCATCGCACGCCGCAGCTGGTCATGTACGACACCTTGGGCGATCGGTTGACGCTGCTGGCGGGCGCGGCGGTTCGGCCTTGGCCGTGGCTGTCGTTTGGCGCGGCGGTGCAGCTGCTGACCACGTTGGAGGGGCAGGCAAGGGTCGATCTGGCCGTGCTGGACCATCGGGTGACGCGCAAGGAACTGCAGGTGGAGCTGTTGACTCGGCCGTACCCGATCCTGGGCGTCACCGTGCAGCCGCGCGAGGACATCCGCCTCGCCGCAGTTTGGCGCGCAGAGTCGGAAGTCCGCTATCGACAACCCCTTGCGGTGCGGGTCGAAGACGTGGGCGAGCTGGCGTTCGTGCTGGAGGGCGTCGGACTCTGGCTGCCGGACACGCTGGCTGTGGCGGGTTCGTGGCAGCGTGGGCCGTGGCTGGTGACGGCAGGTGCGGTCTGGGCGCGCTGGTCGCAGTTGCCGCCGCTGGCGCCCGCAGTCGTGCTGCGGCTGGATGACCGAGAGTTGGTGTCGCAGCAAGGCAAGGCGGATCTGCTGGTCGACATGCAGAACACGCCGGTGCCGATCGGCGCCCGTGACATCTTGCAGCCTCGCGCCGGCGTCGAATGGCAACGGGGCGGCATGGTGTGGCGTGCAGGCGTACAGTACCGGCCTACCCCGCTGCCCAAGGCCGACGGTGCGGCCACTTACTTGGATGCTCCCGCGACGACGGTTGCACTTGGTGCGGGTGTGCAGCTGGCCGATCCGCTCGAGCTGGCCCGTCGGCCCCTGCAAATCGACGCCGCGCTGGGCTGGACGGTTCTGTCGCGCCGGACGGTGCAGAAGCTGGACCCCGCCGACCCGGCCGGTGACACGTCGGTCTACGGCGACAACCTGCACCTGTCGGTCGCCCTGCACCACGACTTCTGATCTCGGCGAGGCCCCTTGCGAGAAAAGACCAACGCCCACGATACCTTGCCAGACTTGACCGTCGATCTGGTGCTGGACACCGCCGCGCGGCAGGCGCTGCTCGATTGGTACGGCCGCGAGCATCGCCGCCTGCCTTGGCGCGCCGAGCCGGGAGGATCTGCGCCCACACCGTATGCCGTGCTGGTGTCCGAGTTGATGTTGCAGCAGACCCGCGTCGACACGGTGATCGAGCCCTACCGACGCTGGATGGCGCGCTGGCCGACGCTGCACGACCTGGCCCGTGCCGACCTGCAGGACGTCTTGGCGCAGTGGACGGGGCTGGGCTACTACCGCCGTGCCCGGCATCTGCACGCCGCGGCGGTCGCCGCGCTTGAACGGCATGGGGAATTGCCGAACGATCCTGACCTGCTGCGCCGCCTTCCGGGTCTCGGTCCCTACACCGTCGGCGCCGTGCGGTCGATCGCATTTGGCGAGCCCGAGGCCCTGGTTGACGGCAACGTGGTGCGGGTGCTGGCACGCTGGCACGCCTGGACCGACGCTGAGCCGCCGACCTTGTCCAGAACATGGAAGGTCGCCCGGAGACTGGTTTCTCAGCCGCCCGCGAGTCTCGACCCGTCGTCGTGGAATCAGGCGTTGATGGAGCTTGGGGCGACCGTCTGCACCCCGCGGCGTCCTGCCTGCCTGCGGTGTCCTGTGCGTGAGCCGTGCCGAGCGCGGCAGCTTGGCTTGGCGGAAGCGATTCCTCCGACGAGGGTGCGCGCCGCGGTTCAGGAGGTTCAGGCGGTGCACGCCTTGGTCTGGCGAGCGGGACCGCATGGGCGCGAGGTGCTGCTGGGGAGGCGGCCGGCCACAGGACGCTGGGCGGGGCTGTGGGAGCCGCCGGGTGCCGAGGGGCCGGACGCGCGCGCCACCGTCGCGGCTTGGCTGGCACAGAACAACCTGCGTGAGTCCGGGCAGATCGACGCGTTCGTGCACGTGCTGACCCACCGCCGTTACCACGTCGCAGCGGTCGTGGCTGCTACACAGGCGATAGCGCCGGATCCGGTGGCCTTGGGCTACGTCGAGGCGCGGTGGCTGCCGCTTGCCGAAGTCGCATCCCCCACCTCCGGGATGTCGCGACTCGCGGTGCGGCTGTGTGAAGGGTGGAGTCCTCGGGACCTCGCGAGGTGATGGCGGTGAGCGGGCGATACTGGCGCGTGTCGTCGCTCCGTGCGACAAGAGGCGCTGAGGCATAGGCAGGTCAACAGAACGTCCCGGGGCCGCTCAGGACCGGGTTCTGGAGCACCGATGGGCATCACGTTCGTCGAGAAGGGAGACCGCGGCCGCGTGCGTCCGCACGCCAAGATCGCGTTGGTGTTGGCCGGCGGCGCCGTGCCGGGCGGTGCGTTCCGCATCGGCGGCTTGATCGCGCTAAACACGCTGCTGACCAACCGTTCCGTCACTGATTTCGACATCTACGTGGGCATTTCGGCTGGCGCATTCATGGCCGCGCCCATCGCCGCGGGCATCGGACCCGAGGAAATGCTGCGCGCCATCGACGGCAACAGCGAGCGTCTGACCAGACTGCGGCCGATCGACTTCTACGGTCCCAACTGGCGAGAAGCCTTCAGCAAGCCGGCCCACTTGGCTCAGGACGCCTTGTCGTTGCTGCCGACAGCGGGCCTTGCGCTGGTGCGGCAGCTCGGGTCCCGTTTCCGGCCCGAACTGATCAACCGGGTTCGCGACTTCGTGGCCGCGCCGGGTTACGACAGCGCTGAGGCCCTACTGCGGCCGATCGCCATCGACATCGCTCGCTCCAGCCGCCTGCGTCCCGGACTGTCCTACCTGCCGTCGGGTCTGTTCGAGAACTCGGGCATCGAGCGATTCGTGCGCGAGAACCTGCGCGGCAACCAGGCCCCCAACGACTTCCGCCTGTTGCAGATCGAGCGCGGCAAAGCCCTGTACATCGGCGCGACCAACCTCAACACCTCCGAAGGCGTGGTGTTCGGGCACGACGAGGACAACACCGTCACGATCTCGGAGGCCGTGCAGGCCTCGACGGCGATTCCCGGCTTCTATCGGCCAGCCCGCATCCGGGGGCAGGATTACGTCGATGCGGGAGTGCGACACACGGCCAACATCACCCAAGCGGTCAAAGTCGGCGCAAGCTTGGTCGTCGTGTACAACCCCTTCCGTCCCTTCGTGAATTACTCGACGGACCAACTGCTGAACAACAAGACCTCGATCTCCGACATGGGCATCGGCGCGGTCATCAACCAAGCCTTCCGCACCATGCTGCACACGCGGCTGGTACTGGGCATGGAAAAGCTGGCGGCGAACCCGGACTTCCATGGCGACGTGGTGCTGCTGGAGCCCAGCGAGTCCGATTTGCACTTTTTCAACTCGAATCCGCTGGATTTCTGGCAGCGCGCTCCGTCGGCCCTGCACGGCTACATCAGCGCCACAGAGGCGATCGAGCACCATCACGACCGGCTGGACGCGATCCTGCGCAGCTATGGCCTTCGCACCGACCTTGACCGCGTGCGCGAGCGGGTCGAGCAGATCCGACGGGCCAATTACGACGACCGCACCATCATGAAGGTGCTGCAGCGCGACCAGCATCCTGTGCGCGACACCGCCACCGCTCGCGACTCGACGGTGCCGTTGCGCGTGGTGCGGTAGGCGAGTGGCTTGGAACCTGCGGCGCGGCCCTGTTAGGATCGCCCCGACCACGACGAGGACAAGGGGTAGACTACGATGACTTCCAGGCTGTTTGGCACCGATGGTGTGCGCGGTGAGGCCAACTCGGGCGTGATGACGGTCGAGAACGCTTTGCAGATCGGCCGTGCGGTAGGTCTGCTGTGCAAAGGTCGGCACGAACGCACCCGCGTCATCATCGGCAAGGACACCCGCCGCAGCGGCTACTTGTTCGAGACGGCGCTGGAGGCGGGCGTGTGCTCTGTGGGGGCAGAGCCCTATCTGGTTGGCCCGCTGCCGACGCCCGGGATTGCCTTCATGACGCTGGGGATGCGCGCCGACGCCGGCATCGTGATCTCCGCGTCGCACAACCCGTTTTACGACAACGGCATCAAGATCTTCGGCGCCGACGGCTTCAAGCTGCCCGACGAGATGGAGGAGCGTATCGAGGCAATGGTCGCCCACCCCAAGCCGCTGCACGACGGCTTGGCGCACGGGGCAGCCATCGGTCGCGCCTATCGCATCGAGGAGGCCTGGGGTCGCTACGTCGTCAGTCTGAAGCACACCTTCCCCAACGACCTGACGCTTGACGGTCTGAAGATCGCGGTCGACTGCGCCAATGGGGCTGCGTACAAGGTCGCGCCCGCCGTCTTCGAGGAACTGGGCGCCACCGTCGTGCGACTGTCCGTGTCGCCGGACGGTCTGAACATCAACGAGGCGTGCGGCGCCCTGCATCCCCAGGCGCTGGCCCGCGCGGTGGTCGAGCACGACTGCGACTTGGGTTTGGCCCTCGACGGCGACGCGGACCGGCTGATTCTGGTCGACGAGCACGGCAAGGTCGTGGACGGCGACCGCATCATGGCCCTGTGCGCCCTGCGCATGGCGGCGGCAGGCACGCTGAACCACGGCACGCTGGTGGCCACCGTGATGAGCAACTACGGGCTGGAATTGGCCATGCGGGCCGCGGGCTTGAACCTTGTACGCACCGATGTCGGTGACCGTCAGGTGGTCGAGTCGATGCGCAAGAACGGCTACACGCTGGGCGGCGAACAGAGCGGCCACTTGGTGTTTCTGAACCACGCGACCACGGGCGACGGTGTGCTGGCCGCCCTGCAGGTGCTGGCGATTGCTGTGCGCGAGGGCAAGCCGATCTCCCAGCTCGTCCAAGTGATGGAGACCCTGCCGCAAGTGCTGATCAATCTGGCCGTACGCGACAAGCCGCCGCTGCAGTCGCTGCCTGCCGTGTCCGGGACGATCACGGCCGCCGAACAGGAGCTTGAGGGACAGGGCCGAGTGCTGGTGCGGTACAGTGGCACCGAGCGCAAGTGTCGCGTGATGGTCGAGGGGGCCAACCCCGCTCTGGTCGAGACCCACGCCCGCCGCATTGCCGACTCGGTCATCGCCGCCATCGGCGCCTAGCGCCATCCGCCTCCGGAGCCATCATGTCCGTCACCCTGACCGCCGACCGCACCGAACGCATTCGCTTGGGCGTCAACGTCGACCACATCGCCACCCTGCGTCAGGCGCGTGGCACCCGCTATCCGGACCCCGTGTTCGCGGCTTCGCTGGCCGAGCTCGCCGGTGCCGACCAAATCACCATTCACCTGCGCGAAGACCGCCGCCACATTCAGGAACGCGACTTGCAGATCCTGCGCAAGACGCTGACGGTTCCGTTGAACCTTGAGATGGCCGCGACCCAGGACATGGTCAGCAAGGCGCTGGAGTACCTGCCCGACACGGTGACTCTGGTCCCTGAGAAGCGTGAAGAGCGGACGACGGAGGGCGGCCTGGACGTGGCGGGGCAGCTGGCGGTGATCACCAAGGTCGTCGGGCAGTTGCAGGCGGCCGGCATCGTCGTTTCGCTGTTCATCGACCCGACCGAACCTCAAGTGCGTGCGTCGGCCCAGACGGGGGCCCCGGCGATCGAGCTGCACACGGGGGACTACGCTGAGGCCAAGACGGCGGCCCTGCATCGCGAGCGCCTGCAGCACCTGCGTGATGCGGCGTTGCTGGCGCACCGCCTTGGTCTGCGGGTAGCGGCGGGTCACGGTCTGGATTACCACAACGTCCAGTCGATTGCGGCGCTGCCTCACGTCGAAGAGTTGAACATAGGCCACAGCATCGTCGCCCGTGCCGTCTTGGTCGGGTTCGAGCGGGCCGTTGCCGAGATGATCCTGGCCATGCACACCGCGCCCTGAGCCCTGCACGCTCCGGTCGAGGCTGTGCGCAACGGGGAGTCCTCCATGCGGATCCTGACGCCGGAACAGGTGCGGGGGCTGGACGAGCGCACGATTGCGACGCTCGGCCTCGAGGGCGCGCTGCTGATGGAGACGGCGGGGCGTGCCATCGCCCGCGCCATCGTCGACCGTGTCGGGCGTGGCGACGGTCGCTGGGTCACCGTGCTCGCAGGCACCGGCAACAACGGCGGCGACGGCTTTGTGGTCGCCCGCGTTCTGGCCGCCCAAGGCTTTCGCGTAGAAGTCTACGGCGTTGGCGACGCGGGCAGGATGACGCCCGAGACGCAGACGCACTTCAAGGCGATGCGGGCCTGCGGGCTGGACTGCCGGTTCTTCACCCAAGCACCTCGCCCTCCCGAGCTGCAGGGCATTCGCCGGTCGCTTGGACGGTCCGCCGCGATCGTCGACGCGTTGGTCGGCATCGGCCCGACGGAAGACCTGCGCGACCCGCTTGCGACCTTTGCCGCACAGTTGGACGGCCGCTACCGGGGCCTCGTGGTCGCCGCCGACGTGCCAAGCGGCCTGTGCGCTGTCGATGGCCGGATCCTGGGCGTGGCGGTCAAAGCCCATCTGGTCGTGACCATGGCGGCGCCCAAGGCCGGATTGTTCTTGGAAAAAGGCCCGGAACTGTGGGAAGAGCTGGAGGTGGCCGACATCGGCGTGCCCCCCGCATGGATCGAGGCCGTGCACCCCTGTGGCGAGCGGCTCGACGCTGCGCGCGCGCGCGCGCTGCTGCCGGTACGACCTGACGACGGTCACAAGGGCAAGTTCGGCCACGTGTTTGTCGTTGCGGGTTCGCCGGGCAAGGGCGGTGCGGCGCTGCTGTGTGCCGGCGCGGCGATGCGGTCCGGGGTGGGCCTGTGCACGGTGGGCACCTCAGGCGAAATCCGCGCTCGGTTGGAGGGCGACTGGCCCGACGCCATGGTCGAGGCGATTCGCGGCGGAGCGAGCGAGATCAAGCGGATCGAGAAGTTGCTGCAGCGCAAGACCGCGATCGTGGCCGGGCCGGGACTGGGGACGGGGGCAGCCGAGCTCGACCTGGTCGGCCGACTGCTGGCGACGAGCGCGGTTGCCGTGTTGCTGGATGCCGACGCGCTGACCGTGCTTGCCACCAAGCCCGAGCTCGCGCAACCCGCGGCGGGACGTCTGGTGCTGACGCCGCACCCGGGCGAGATGGCCGTGCTGCTCGACTCCACCGTCGAGGCCGTCGAGGCGGACCGTCTGGCGGCGGCGCACACAGTAGCCAAAAGGTTTCAGGCTGTTGTGGTGCTCAAAGGCAGCCGAACGCTGGTGGTCGCGCCCGACGGTGACTGGGCGATCTGGCCCACGCCCAACGCCGCGCTGGCCAAGGGCGGTTCGGGCGACGTGCTGGCCGGGATCATCGGTGCGCTGCTGGCCCAAGGGCTGTCGTGCTTCCACGCGGCGCAGCTGGGCGTGTCCGTCCACGCGTTGGCGGGCGAGAGGCTGCGGGCCGAGTTCGGAGAGCGCGCTGGGGTACCGTCCGACTTGATCCAGCTGCTGCCGGCGGTGTGGCGGTCGCTCGAGGATTCCACGGCGGGTGGGGTCGAGAGCAGCCCGAACCGGTCGCTTGCTCCAAGGTCGGGCGAAAGATAGCCTTCCCGACCACAGCGCCCGTCTGGCGTATCGAGATTGCCGTGCCCGTCACGTGTGCCGCCGACCGAGACAGTCCGTTGCTGCGCTGGGGCCTCCCCGGCGTGACGGCGGTGCTGATCGCGATGGCAGGAGGCTGTGGCGACAGCATCGTGGACGTGGGAGAGACCTGTCGGGCGTCCAGCGAGTGCGGCTCGCACCTCTGCTACGTCAACCGCTGCCTCGACCCGGTCGCCGATCTGGACGGCGACGGACTGACCAATGCCGTCGAGCACCGGCTGGGGACCCACCCGCTGCAGGCGGACACCGACGGCGACGGCAAGCCCGACGGGATCGAAGTCGGGGCGGACCCGGATAAGCCGATCGACACCGACAACGACGGCAAGCCCGACGTCGTGGAATCTCTGGTGGCGGATCAGGACCGCGACTGCCTGCCGGACGAACGAGACGCACAAGATACCGTCGTCAACCTCGACCCCGTCGTGCTGGCCGAGGGCGCCTGCGCGGCCCAAGGTGTCTGCGCGGGCAAGCCCTCCTTGGTGAAGGCGATCTGCACCGCTGGTGTGCTGTCGTGCGACTACGGCGCGGTGGCCGGCTGGTCATCATCCGAGCAGTGCGACGCGGTGGACAACGACTGCGACGGTCTGGTCGACGAGGGCTTCACTTGGCAGGGAGCCGGTGTTGGCAAGGTCTGTGCCGGGCAGGGTGGCTGCGGCCCCGGCGTCGTGGTCTGTCTGGCCGGCAAGGCAGCGTGCTCGACGCTGCCGGGAGGGCCCGCGGACGCCTCCCAGCCCGAGGCTTGCAACGGCGTGGACGATGACTGCGACGGCCAGACCGACGAGGGCTTCGCCATGGGCGGGTTGCCCGTTGGTTCGCCCTGCTTGGGCGTGGGAGAGTGCGGGATCGGCGCGGTGTTGTGCGGGGCCAGCGGCGAGCCGATGTGCTCCAGCAACCCCGGAGGCTCCGACAGCAAGATGGCCGAGGAGGTGTGTAACGGTCTGGACGACGACTGCGACGGCCAGACCGACGAGCACGCCTTTCTGGACGGCGAGCCGATCGGTGCGCCTTGTGAGGGCACGGGCGTCTGCGGAGCCGGTCAGGTGGTCTGCGGCAAGACGGGCACTGCGGTGTGCTCGACCGCGCCCGGCGCGCCTGGTTCGCCCGCCAGCGCCGAGACCTGCAACGGCCTGGACGACAACTGCAACGGTGCAACAGACGAGGGGTTCTCGTTCCTGGGCCTCAGCTTGGGCGGCGAGTGTCCGGGTGTGGGGGCCTGCGGGGCCGGCGTCGTGTCGTGCAGCAAGTCCGGCACGGCAACCTGCTCGACGGGTCCCGACGGCCCGGACAGCCAAGCGCAACCTGAAGCCTGCAACGGCATCGACGACGACTGCGACGGCCAGACCGACGAGAAGCTGGCGTGGCAGGGCTATGCACTGGGTGGCCCCTGCCTCGGCACAGGCGCGTGCGGCAACGGCACGGTTGAATGCAGCCCCATGGGCGTCGCCGCCTGCTCCACCAATCCCGACGGGTCGGATCCTCAGGGTTGGCCTGAGGAATGCAACGGTCAGGACGACGACTGCGACGGCCAGAGCGACGAGGGCCTGACTGCACCCGACGGCCTTGTCTGCCCGTTGCAGGGCGTGTGCGCAAGCGCCGTGCCTGAGCTGTTGTGTCAGGGTGCGGCGTGGCAGTGCGTCTATTCGCAGGAACCGAAGTGGCAAGCGGACGAGTCGGCCTGTGACGCGCTGGACAATGACTGCGACGGCGCGACCGACGAGGGGCTGCCCCAGCAGTGGGCCGGAGCGACCAAGGGCGTGTGGGGACAGCCTGAGGCGAGAACCGGCTTCGCGCAGGCGGTGGGCGGCGGCGGGCTATGGATCTTGGGCGGAATCGCGGGCACGCTGGCAGTCGGCAAGGGCCCACAACCGTTGGGAGATCTGTGGCGCTATGACCTGGCCGCAGGCACTTGGCAGCGCTGGCTCGAGGACCCGACGTTGGCCCGGGTCGATGCGAGCTTGCTGTGGCTTCCGGCGGGCACGGGGTCGACCAAGGCTCCGGCCCGGCTGTGGCTGGTGGGGGGCCGCGACGCCGACGGCAAGTCCGCACAGGCCATGCAGATCGATGTCGAGACCCGCAGCTTGACGAGTCCCGGCTGGCCCAACGCTCCCAAGGCCCGCGACGGGGCGACGCTGGTGCACGTGCCGATCAGCGATCAGGTGTGGCTGCTTGGGGGCGACGCGACGGGAGAGGGCGCTTCGGTGCAGCGCGTCGGCTTGGTTCAGGACTGGTGGACTTCGTCGGCTGAGAACGTCCCGCAATTGACGGGTGTTCAGGGCGGGATGACGGCGTGCTTGGGGCCGGCGGGCTACCTGTATGCCCGGGGACGCACAGCCGCGGGCGTCGCGGTTTTTGCGCGGCTGTTGCCTGGGTCCGCGTGGGAGCAGCTGGCGGCCGATCCGGTCGGTGAGCCGGGTGCCGCAGGTGGCCGTCTGGTGTGCCCGCCCGGTCTCGACGAGGTCTGGCTGGTCGGCGCGGCTGGAGGCGACGGCAAGTCCCTGCACGTGCGAAAATTCTCCGTCGCAACAACCACTTGGCTTGCGTCACCGGATGCAGATGGCCCGTCGCTCGTCGACCCGGCGGCGGCTCCGCTTCCAAGCGGCGGATTGGTCGTTGCACTGGGGTTGGCGATTGACGGACTGCCGCAGTCGTTCGCGTGGACGGGTGGGCCCGGTGGCTGGACGGCAGCAGCGACAGGGCCTGAACCCGTCATCGGCGCGCGCTGGATCGCAGTGGGCGACGACCTTTACCGCACGGGGGGCGCCAGCTTGCGCGGGGCGGCCTTCGACCTGACGGGACCGGCTTGGCGCCTGCACGCGGGAGTCTGGCAGCCACTGCCGTTGCCGCCCGGACTTACGGGACGGGTGCACGCTGCGCTGATGCTCGAGCCGTCGGGCACCGGCCTGCGGCTGTGGGGAGGGCTGGGACAGGTCTCTCAAGCCTCGCAACTGTTGGCTGACGAGGTTGCGCCGGCGATGACGGGCGGGCTGCGGCTCGACCTGATTTCAGGCGCATGGACGCCCCTGACGACTGCGCAGTTGGCCGCGCTGCCCGCTACGCGCACCGATCCGGCGCTGGCGCAGGTGCAGGCCGGCATCGCATGGCTGTTTGGCGCCGGGGCCCAGCCAACGGCGGCCGAGCTGTGGCGAGTCGACTTGACCAAGGCCTCCAAGCAGCTGGTCTGGCAATCGTCCGACAGCACGGGACCGCCCTTCCGTCCAGGCACTTCGCTGGTGTACGACGCCGCCGCGGGGCGGCTGGTGCTGGTGCAAGTGCAGTCCGGGCTGAAGGTGTGGACGCTGCCGCTGGCAGGAGCTCCGGTCTGGAAGGTCGCCGCGGTCTCGCCGCTTGCCTGGCCAGGTCGGGCGTTGGTTCTGGGGAGCGACGGAATGGACGAGCGGTTGGTGCTGGCGACGTCGGACCCGGGCGGTCCAGCGGCGGTCGGGCGGTTGCTGACCTTGGGCGAGACCCCGCTGCTGAGCGATTGGAACGGTCCGACCCCCGCATGGTGGGGGCCCGCGGCCGCCGGTTGGTCCGGTCAGGGCGATCGCGCGCTGGTCGATGGAACCTTGGGCGTTGCGGGGGCCCCGCGCGGCGGCTACGAGCCGATCATGCGCGAGTGCAAGCCGACCACGCCTTGAACACCAAGCGTTTGTTGTGTCAGCGCGCCGGACCGTGGCGCAGCAGCACGGGGCGCGGTCGCCAAGTCGGCGCCCACCCAGGCGCGCTGGTCGCATCGCCGCCGTCGTGGACCTCAAGCAGGCTGCCCGACAGATGCGCGGTCAAGCGCACTCGAAATAGGCGCCCGCCCCCTTTGAGGTCCATCAGGTAGGACCGGTCGGGCTCGAGCCAAGTGAAGCCCTCGAGTCGGAAGCCTTCGTCCAAGGTGCGGCGGCTGCTGACGGTGGCCCTCGCCAGCTCTGCTGCGCGATCGAAGTCGACCGTCGACACCAGCCAGAGATCGAAGCCGCCCCTGTCGTTTCCAACGACCCGTCGCGCGGAGACCGAGCCCAGCAGCGCCCGGGCCGCGGATTCCACCGGAGTCTTGGGCTCCGGCAGCGCTGCGTGAACCGCTCCCGTTCCCGCAGCAGCTGGAGGATCGGCCGCCGCGGAACGGGCCATCGCGAGACCGCCCGCTGCCACCACCGCCAAGCCCGCCCATGTCCAGCCGTTCGTCGTCATGCGGGCCAGTGTAGCGGCCCACAGCAGGCGCGACCAGAGGGTGGCCGCGCGGATTTGTTGCTCCGGCCATGACAACCCCATGATCTGCTTGCGGTTCCCATCCTTGACGTCGTTCGGCCCCGCGACTATCATCCCGCGCTTGCGAACGGCCTGTCCCGCAACGTCTTTGGGCTACCGTCACGCGAACAACCCCCGCAGCAGTTCACCCTACGGCAGGTTCAAGATGGTCAATTTCCGGAGCGCAGGCCTCGCGGCTCTCCTCGTCCTCACGGCAGCGAGCACTCTGGCAGGCTGCCAGCGCGGCGAGAAGTCGTGCCGGTACTACAGCCTCGTGCTCGAGCGTTCGCAGACAGCGGATGACCGCCGACGCGCCCTCGAGGAAATCAAGAAGCTGTCCAGCAAGGACCAGATGAAGTGCGAGGACGACAAGGTCTTCGGCCGCTTCACCAAGGCGCTGACGGACACCAAGTACCGGCCGTTCGTGCTCGACATGCTCGAGAACTTGGGGCGCGCCAGTCCGGGGCTCAAGACCCGCTCTGAGAAGCTCGTCGCGGCTGGCATGCGGTTCAACGACTCTGCCCTGCAGGCGGCGGAGATCATTCGCACCTGGCGGCTCGAGAGTGCAGAGGCTGGCAACTCCTGGCTGCCCTCCAAGGAGACCGCCAAGACCATCGCGGACATGATCCCGAAGGTGACCCAAGGCAGCTCGCGCGCCGCGCTGGTCGAGGCGTTGTTCCTCGCCGTGCCCGATCCCAAGGAGCGTCAGCAGTTCGAGGGCTTGCTGATCGATCTGGCGGACACCGATCCGTCGCTGCAGACCGTCGAGGTCAACATCAAGGCGCTGCAGTACCTGTCCGAGATGCGCACCCAGAACCCCAAGGCCTTCGACGCCTACGTCCACGGTCTGTTCCAGCGTGACGCTGCCCGTGCTGAGACCTACGGTGCCGCCCGTCTGGCCCTGTCGACCCAGCCCCGCGACAAGGTCGTCGACGCGATGCTGCTGCTCTACCAGCAGAAGGACACGAACTTCGAGGGTTGGGCCAAGCAGGCCGGTCTGTTCGACTGGGAGTGGAAGGAAGGCCCCAAGGTCATGCAGGTGCTGTCGGACTTGCATGATCCGCGCACGGCGTCGGTCATCATCACGGCGCTGGGTCAAGCCATCGACGCTTCCGAAGAGGGCACGCCCAAAAGCTTCGTCGCCGTCAACAAGGCGCTGCCGTGGGGCGCGTACATCACCAGTCGGTTGCAGCTGTCGCTTTGGGCGCTTGCTGCGATGGGCGAAGGTCTGACGCCCTATTCCGAGGCCATCGCTACGGTCGCCAAGACCGCAGGGCTGACGGTCGAGCAGCGCACGCTGCCCTTCATCGCGCTGGGCATGTCCGGCGCCTCCAACGCGTGGCCGGTGATGGCCGCGGCGTTCCAGGCCATTCCTGACTTCGAGCGCCCCGACTTCCTGACGCCGATGTCCTACGCGGTGGAGACTGAGAATCTGGACGAGTGGATCAAGATCGTCGACGGCGACAAGAGCGAGGGCGTGACCAAGGGCCGCGCTGATCCGACGATTGTTGGTCGCATCAAGGTCGTCACCGATTGCAAGGCCGCGCTGGTCGGCGCCACGGATGACAACGACAAGAAGATGAAGCTCGGCAAGTGCTACGAGGGCTTCCTGAAGACCGGCGACGATATCGCCAAGGAAAAGGCCGCGATTGGTCTGATCCACTTGGGCGCTCGCGGTGGCATCGACGTGGTTCCCGGCCTGATCGACGCGTTTGGCGTCTCGCAGCCGTCTTCGGTCACGCTGCGCCAGATCCTGTTCGTCGGGTTCAAGGCGCTGTCGAAGCCCAAGCACATGAAGATGCTGTACGATCTGCAACAGATCCAAATCGGCCTGGGTACGGTCAACCAGGTGTGGATCTGGGAGTTTGACGTGCTGCTCGCCCACTTGCTGCAGCAGCTTGAGGCCATCGACCCCAACGCGGCCGCTCCCGGCAACAAGCCGTTCGACCCCGCGATGGAGAAGCCCTCGGCCCCCGCAGCTGCTCCTGCTGCCGCCCCGGCACCTGCCGCGCCCGCTGCCCCCGCCGCTCCCGCCGCGCCGTAATTCTGCGCCGGCCCCCGCGTCGTTTTCCGCCAGCGAACGATCATCTCCCGCGGCCCCTTCCTGCCGCGAGAGGTGACCCATGCCCTGCGCGCTCCTTCGGCACACCCTGCTGCCGTGTCTAACCGTGCTTGCATCCGCCTGTTTCTCGTTGCCGCCGTCCGCGCTGACGGGGCAGGAGGACACTGCCCAATCCCTGCAAGACGTCCTCGCGACGACGGCCGATGGTGCGGACCCGACCGCCGTGCCGGAGACGTGTCTGCCCGTGCTGACGGGTGAGCTCATCGTCAACGAGGTGCTGGTGCGCCCCGGTGG
>JBMOIG010000015.1:0-50987 GCA_049317445.1 Myxococcota bacterium
AGCGCCCGCACGTCCTTGCGCTGGATCGCCTCGGCCTTGTGCGGCCCCCAGGTCGGCCGCACGTCACGCTTCAGCATGGCCTCGTCCACCTTCCACGATCGTTTGCGGGGCTGCGCCCATTCCTTCAGGTAGCGATCGGCCAGATCGTTGAACGTCGGCGCCCCACGTTCCAGCGCCCGCGCGTCCACCGCGACGGCCCCAGGGTCGATCCCCCGCTCCCGCTTGCGCATCGCCTCACCGCAAGCTGTGTGCGCGGCCCCAAGCCCCATTGCCGGATAGGTCCCGAGCGTCAGGCGCCGCACCCGGCCGTCGAAGCTGTAGGTGAACTCCCAAGCCTTGTGGCCGTTCGGACTCACGCGCAGCCGGAGCGTGCCGTTGCCGTGGGCGTTCTCCTCTTGCACGGTGTACCGGGTCGCCTTCGGCTTGAGGTTCAGGATGTACTTGTCGGTGAACTTCATCGGGCGCCTCGTGTCAGGTCGGTATCAGGTTGGTATCAGGTTCGGACCCCTGCAACGTCTGGAATCGCCCGGTATCGTCCGAGCGAACCTGACACGATGCTATCCGCAAGTGCGCGTCACCGCAAGCGGATCTTGGATCATCCTGATACCGTGCCAACCCGCCTGACACGAGACTATCGACGACTCATAATCGCTAGGTCGAGGGTTCAAGTCCCCCCCCAGCGACCTCCTCCCGGACCGGGCACCTTGGTGTCCGGTTCGGTCGTTTTTGGCCACGCTCCAACTTCGAGCAGGCGGATAACGACCCGATCCCTTCTCGCGCCAGCACTTCGCAACTCCAGGTCAGCCGCCCCGGACTGCCGCGCTCGATGCCCCGCAGCGTCTCACGACTCCGGCGCCAGGAACCGCCGGCCAGTCCGTCCGCGCCCGGTGCCGTCCGCTCCAGCGCTCGCCCGGCCATCGCCTTGGGCCACGGCCACTTGCGATGCCATTGGGCAACGTCGACCTGCTTGCCGCGCCACAACAGCTCCACGCGCCCCGCTGCATTCGGCAACCGCATCCCGCGCACCTTGGCCTCGGCGGGACCTGCTCCCAACGGCGTGGCGACCAGTACCCCACCCGCAGCCAGCAGCGGCATCGACGGCCGTTCGGGACTGACGGTCTTGCCGGACGGCAGCAGCAGCGCAAGGTCGGCCAGTCGCACGGGTCCGTCCGACAGGTTCACCACCTCGACGTACTCGCCGGCCGCGTCGTCGATCAGGAGAGGGTCCGTCATGATTTCGCTGATGCGAAGACGCGGTGGCGGGCCCGGGTCCACGGGAACTGGCGCGGGCGCCGCCGGGCGAGGGGCCGCCGTGCGAGACGAAGCTGAGGCCATTGGACGAGTCTCCGGCGCTGGCCGAACCTCAGCGGGTGTGGTGCAGGCAAGCAGCGAAGTGGCTAGACCGAGGACAAGCGGCGGAACGGGCGGGTACATGGCTCCTCCGTGGGGTTGCGGCGTGAACGGCCGGTTGCGTCGCAACATTGGCCGATCGGAATGGTTTGCACGCAGCGTGCCAATGCAAAGTTTCGTCAAGTCGGGAGGTTGTGACGTTACGAGGCGGTCTCGAGACGGTCTCACCCGGTGAGACTGGCGAGACTGGTGAGACAACGCAGCACAGGAGTTTCCCCAAAGACCACGGGCAGATGGCCGATCGCTTCGCTTGACACCCCCTTGCCTCGCCCTACAATCCGTCGCACGCTTCGCTTTCGGTTGCCGCGTCCACCTCGGGTCGTCCCGCACCGTCGCCACGCTCACAAAGGAAGCTCCGATGCTGCAACGCTATTGCCAGGTCGCTGGATTCCTGTCGCTCTGCGCGCTCACGGCACCGGCAACGCTCTGGGCGGCCGATGCGGAGGTCGAGCGCACGTTGGCGATCATCGAGCTTCGCGAGGGACCAGAGGCCAACAGCCTCACCGCCGACTACCTGACCGAGGTCGTTGCCGCCTTCCAGGAAGCCAATGATGGCAACTACATCTTGGTGTCGGGGCAGGCCGTCGCCGCCAAGATCGCCGGCAGCCGCGATCAGGTGCCGACTCGCATCACCGATGAACGCCGCGCCGGCTTGGCCGACGCCAAGGCCAAGGGCATCGAATTTCTGGACAAGGCAGAGGCCGCCAACGCCATCAAGGCCCTGCAGGGTGCCGAGGCGAAATACCGTGCCGCGCTGGCCGCTCCCGGTGCCGACGACGCCATGCGCAAAGATTACCTGGACGTGCTCGCGCAGCTGGCGACCGCGCACCTGATGAACAAGGACCGCGACGCTGCGATGGAGGTCTTCCGCACCGTCATCACGACCTTCGGACTCAAGGCGGCCGTCACCGATGACAACTACCGCCCCGACGTGGTCGAGCTCTTCCAGACCGTCGTGACAGAGATGAGCGCGTTGCAGAAGGGCGCGATCGACGTTTCGTCCACGCCCCCGGGTGCCCGTATCGTGCTCGGCGGCAACGACCGCGGTGCGACCCCTGCGACGATTGCCGACCTGATTCCCGGCGTCTACACGCTGCGTCTGCAGTCCGGCAACGCGTCGTCCATGCTGCACCGGGTCAAGATCCTGGGCGGCGGCACAGCCAAGATCGCCATCGACATCGGGTTTGAGAACAACCTTGTCGTCGAAGAGAAGTACGTCGGCCTGAGCTACCCCGAGTTCGAGACCGCCCGCCAGCATGTTGAGGCCGATGCCACGACGCTGGGCCGGACGCTGGGCGTCAACATGGTGGCCGCCGTCGGCGTGTTCGACCAGAAGGTCGTTGCGTTCCTGATCGACGTCGGTCAAGGCAAGGCAGAGCGCTCCTCCAACGTCAAGGTGCCCCAGGTCGGCGTGTCCAAGCGCGCCGTCACCAAGGTGATGGGCACGATTCTGGGCGAGAAGGCTGAGCCGTCCAACGACGCTGCTCCTGTGGCTGCGGCCCCTTGGTACACCTCGAAGCCCGGGTTGATCAGCGCTGGCGTCTCGGTCATTTCGCTTGCCGTGGGCCTTGCGTTCATCGGCTCGCAGTTCGACCAGAAGGCCTACTACTGCGCCGACGCCACCCAACCTTGCGCCGGCTCGACCGACACATGGTCCGACCCGGTGAACCTGACAAAGTATGCAAGCAATGTCGAGGACTTGCGCAGCTCGTACCAAAGCAAGCAGCTCATTTCTGGCGTCGGCATCGGCTTGGGCGCCGTGCTGGCGGGCGTCGCGGGCTACTTCTTCTACGCTCAGAGCGCCGAAGCCCAGAACGCCGACACCGCCATCGTGCTCCCCCCGGTGGGCAGCCCGCACCTGAGCGTCCTGCCGCCCGCGCAGTTGGGCTTCCAGCCGGTATCCTTCGTCGGCCGCTTCTGATTCCGATGCCGCTGCCCCCGCCGCCTGCCCGACTGGGTCCCGTGCTCACCGCAGCCGAGGCCGCTGACTGCCTTCGTCAAGGCGGGCTCATCGCACACGCCACCACCAGCCTGCTGGGACTCGCCGCCGACCCGCGCAGCACCGCCGGGCTCGACGCGCTGGACGACCTGAAATCACGCGTCCCAGCCAAGGGTTACGTGCTGGTTGCAGGTCGGATTCCGGACTGTACCGGCTGGGTCGCTTCCAACGCTTCTGAGGCCTGGTTTCTGCTCGAGCACCCATGGTCTGGCCCGGTGACCGTGGTGGCTCCCGCGGGACCTGCCGCACCGGCGCGCGTCCGCGGACCGGGCGATACGGTTGCCGTGCGACTCGACGGCCACCCCGCATGTCTGGCACTTGCCGCCGAGCTGGGCGCGCCCTGGGTCAGCACCAGCGTCAACCTTCCCGGCGAACCTGCCGCGCTGACTTGGCAAGACGTGCCTGAAGCGGTCGCGCGCTCGCTCTCGGGCGTGCTGCCCACGGGACCCGCTCCCTTGGGCACTGCTTCCACGCTCGTGCGCGTGCTGGGGGGCGAGGTGGAAGTGCTGCGCGCGGGTCCCGTCGCCGTCGAAGAGCTTCGGCAGGCCCTGCGCGACCACCGCGATGTGGGACATGGCTGACCCGCACGAGGGACTCGTTCCCGGTCCGGACGAAACGCTCGACACGCTGCTGCGCGACCGCGTGCGGCTGCTGCAGGCCCGCAAGGGCTACCGGACCTCGGTCGACGCGATGGCGCTCGCGTTCTTTGCGCTGCAGGACCCGCCGATGCCATTGCAGCGGGTGGTGGATCTGGGGGCAGGCTCGGGCCTGATCTCCATCCTGCTCGCTCGCAGTTGCCTGACTTTGCATGTGGATCTGGTCGAGCTCCAGCCGGAACTCGCCGCAAGGGCCGGGCGCAACCTGCGGCTGAACGGTGTCGCAGACCGGGCCGTGGTGCATCTGCACGACCTCGGTGGACCGTGGCCTGCGCTGCCCCCCGCGCAGCTGGTCGTCTCGAACCCACCGTACTTTCAGACGTTGCATCGGCCGCCCCCGCGCCACCCGGAGCGGTTTGCGGCGCACTGCGAGACGACGGCGTCGCTCGAGCGGTTCGCGGCCGCAGCGGCGGTGCTGTTGGCGCCCGAAGGCCACGCGTGCTTCGTGTATCCGCTGGAGGGGCGTCGGCGGCTGCTGCAAGCCCTGCAACAGGCCGGACTGGGCCACATCGAGGACTGCCGTCTGTACCACCGGCAAGGCGACCCAGAGCCGATTCGACTGCTGGTGCGCGCCAAACCTTCGACAAATCAAGTCGTTGTGAAGGTCGAGCCGCTGTACCTGCACCCAACCGACAGTCTGGACCACACCTACACCCCCGCCATCGAAACGTTTCTGGAATCGCTGTAGGCGACACCAAGCAGGCGTGGCGAATTTGCGGCACGTGAACCCGGCTGCTACCTTGAGCGTCAGACGGGGTGCGGGAACCGGCGAGCAACGTGCGACACCGGGGACCCGCCGACGAGCTCAGGAAGACGAGCGGCGCTGGCCAACCCCGGAGGATGTCATGCTCGACGCTTTCATCATCGAACAGATCAGGCGCCGGGAAGAACAGGAGCAGGAGCGGACGCGCCGCCAGCCCGCTCTCGAAATTCCCAGTCGTTTCCCGATGCAACGACCGCCGGGCTGGTCAGACGCCGAAGCCGACCGCAGCGACCGTGACCGTGACGGCGACGAAGACCGCGACCGTGGCTTCGCGATCCTGGACATGTGAACGAAGAATTTCGGTGGGGCGAGGCTAGACCTCGTCGCGACCCGTCACCACCCGCGCGAGCAGACCGTACTCGACCGCCTCAGCCGCCGTCAGCCAGTAGTCTCGCTGCGTGTCGGCCTCGATGCGCTCGACCGTCTTGCCCGTTTCTTCCGCCAGCAGCCGGTTGATGCGCGCGCGGGTCTTCATGATCTCGGCGGCGGTGATCTCCAGATCGCTTGCCGGACCGTAGACCGTCATCGGAATCAAGGGCTGGTGGATCAGCAGCCGCGTATTCGGCAGCGCCAACCGCAAGTGCTTGGGCGCGCCCAACAGGATCACGGTCGCGATCGATGCCGCGAGCCCGGTGCAGATCACGCGGATGTCCGGCTTCACGAAGCGCATCACGTCGTAGATCGCAAAGCCCGCCGTCACGCTGCCGCCTGGCGAGTTGACGTACATGGTGATGGGCGCGGTGGCGTCGTCGGCCTCGAGCACCAGCAGCTCGGACATGACGCGCGCGGCGACCTTGTCGTCGATCGGTCCGGTCACCTGCAGGATACGCGACTTGATCAGGCGCTCGGTCAGGCCGATGCGCGACAGCTCTTCGAGCGGCTTGGCTTCAGGCGCAGGCTCGGGCGACTCGGAACGGGCGGTGCTGACGAGGTCGGACAGGACGGGACGGGGCATGGGCGGGGCTCCACGGGAAGGGCGAGTGCGGTCTTGGCAGGCGCCGAAGCAGTCTAGGTGGCCGGTGCGGCGATGTCCACCCGCAGACCGGGAGACGGCGACACTGCAAGGGGTTGCGTGCGCAGGGAGTGGCACGGCGGGGCCAAGCTGGTATCGTGCGCAGCTGGAGGTTCCTGACAGATGAAGGTCCTGAGCTTGCTCGCCACCGTCCTGCTTTGCGCCTTGCCCGCCGTGATGGCCGAGGCAAAGCCGTGCACCGACGCGATCCTGTCCTGTGGGCGGTCCGAAGTCTTCGAGATCACGAACTTCAAACACTTGAAACAACTCGGCAAGTCAGCCGCCTGGGTGCGGCGCAATTGTCGACTCGAGTCGTCCCCCACCCCGCTCGGCTGCGACTGGAAGGGCACGCTGGCCGGTACCGCTGTCGCTGCCTACGCTTCGGCCACGACCGTGCTGGACGCGGGGCCCGGTCCGGCGGAGCCCCCGCCTGCCAACCGCGACCCGCGCGGCCGTATCGGGCCAACCCCCGCTCCAACCGAAGTGCTCGCAGACACGGGCATCTACGTCAACGAGATCGCCGCCGCAGCGGAGCGTTACCGCCTGCCGCGCCACCTGATCCGCGCCGTCATGCAGGTCGAGAGCGGGGGCAACGCGCGCGCGGTCTCCGGTGCCGGCGCGCTGGGACTGATGCAGCTGCTGCCCGCAACCGCGACCACCATGGGCGTGACGGATCCGTACGACCCGGCGCAGAGCATTCAGGGAGGCGCGCGGTTTCTGCGCGTGCTTGCCAACCGCTTCGAGGGCGACTTGGTCAAGGTGCTGTCGGCCTACCACGCAGGCTCGACACGGGTGAAGGGCCGCGACGCCACGCCGTTTGCCGCCACGGACGACTACGTGCGCAAGGTCCTGAAGACCTACTACCAGTTGCGAGACGCCGCGACGCGATAGCCGTCCGAATCGGGCAACGCTAGAATCGGTGCACAACGACTTTCAGGAGGCCCTCATGACGACCGCCCGCCGTGCCCAGTGGCTGCTGCCTCTCGTCTGCCTTGCGCTTCTGTCCTGCGAGTCCACCCTGACCGACAGTACCGGCGAGTGCACCAAGTCGACGTCCAAGTCCTACCCGACTGCGGGCGTCCACGGCTCGGCCTGCACAGCCGCGAGCCAGTGCCAGTACGGCGTGTGTTCACCCAATTCCATCCAAATGTCAGGGGTTTCCGGCAGCATCTGCACCAAAGACTGCTCGTGCGGCCCCGGCTCGCAGTGCTCAGCCGATGACGACCCGGCCAACGGACTCGCGTTCGTGTGCGCCAAGGTGGCGGCCCGCTCGGAATGCGCGCTGAGCTGCACAAACAAGGGCGACGCGTTCTGTGCAAGCAAGCACAGCCACCTGCCCTACTGTGTGCCCAACGGCGCCGGCAAGATCTGCGCCGCTCAGCCCGCTTCCTGACCGCGGCCAACGCGGCAAGGCCTGCGCCTCCGGGGATTCGTTGCACGGTCCCGGTGCCGATGCTATCTTGCGGAAACGGCGCAGGTTCGCGGCGAATTCAGGAATCCTCCCGGTGGACCCATCTCCCACAGGCGACGGCAGTTGGCTGGCCGGCCTGTTCCTCGCGCTGGCGCTAGTTATCTCCTTCTACTTCTCGGGCATCGAGGCCGCCCTCTCCGGAATGGGCGAGACCCGTGTCCGCAAGCTTCTGGACAACCACCAAGGTCCGCGCGGCTGGCTGGAACTGTGGCTGCGTGACCCCAGTTGCGCCCGCACGACGCTGCTGGTTGGTCGCACGCTGTCGACGGTCGCCACGGTTGCGCTGACGACCTGGCTGTCGCTGCGTGTCACCGGTCGGCTCGGCCTGACGCCCTCTTGGGTCACCGCCGTTGTCGCGTTTGCGCTCGGGGCCACGGCTCTGCTGGTTCTGGTCCTGTCCGAGGTTGTCCCCCAAACGCTGGGCCGCGCGCACCCGCTGCGGTTCGTGCCGGCCATGTACCTGGTGTGGCCGTTCCATGTCGTTGCACGCGTGCTGACGGCTCCGCTCGAGTGGACGGCGCGGCGCATCGGAAAGGCGGTCGGATCATCCCCGGAAGGTGGCGCGATTCAGGTGACGGAAGAGCAGATCGAGGACATGGTCCGTATCGGCAGCGAGGCAGGATCGATCGACGAAAATCAGGGCGACATCCTGCAAAACGTGTTCGATCTCTCAGACTTGTCGGTTCGCACCATCATGACCCCGCGGACGCAGATCTATGGCCTGCCCGCCGACGCCACCTTCGAGCAGGTGTCGGCGGAGGTCCAAGGCAGCAACTTCTCGCGCTACCCGGTGTACGACCGCACGCTCGACCGCATTGTCGGCATCTTCTACGCCAAAGACTTGATTCTGCACGCCTTGTGTCGCACCGACGCGCCGTTTGTCCTGGCGGATCGCCTGCACGACGCCTTCTTCGTCCCTGAGACCAAACGGGCGCTGCAGGTGATGAAGGACTTCCAGACGCAGTCCGTGCACATGGCGATCGTAGTGGATGAGCACGGCGGCACCTCCGGCATCGTCACGCTGGAAGACGTGCTGGAAGAGCTGGTGGGCGAGATCTACGACGAGTACGACCAACCCGAGGAATCGCCTGCGGTTCGCCAAGTAGCGCCAGAGGGCTGGAGCCTGGACGCGTCTGCCGAGATCCGCGATCTCGCCGACGAGCTTGAGCTGGAACTGCCTGAGACTTCTGCCTTCTCAACCGTGGGCGGCTTCATCGTCGACCAACTGGGCCGCGTCCCCAAGGAAGGCGAGCAGCTTCTGTGGCACGACCTGCGCTTTGAAGTCATCGAGGCCGATGACACCCGAGTGGTGCGTGTGGAGGTCCATCGCGACCGGAAAAGCGGGCGAGGCCCCATCCGCACCGCGGCGAATTGACGAGAAAGGTTAGGGGATTTCCAGCGTGTGGTCAGGGGCATCGGGTCGGACCACGGTCGTCTGACCTACCAACATGCCCGCTGTCACTCCGCCGACCAGCACCACACCGATCGCGCTCCAGAACCACCAGCGGCCAAGCAGCGACTTGTCCTCCTGCACGACCGGGTCGGGAACGAGCTGCAGCGTGATGTCGACCGCCAGCTCCTCACCCGCCAAGACCTCAATCTGCCGCGTGTCGGTCAGATAACCGGGCGCCACGACCTGCATCTGGTGCTTGCCGGGAGAGACGTCGCCGTCAAAGGGCGTGCGCCCCAGTGCCTTGCCGTTCAACAGCACCTGCGCCCGCGTCACGTTGCTGGTGATCGTGACGATGCCACCGGTGGGGACAAGGTCGGCTTCGACCTCCGAGTCCTGACCAGCGCCCGCCATTACCGTGTCGACGAAGGGTGCAAAGCCGCGTTTCTGTACGCGAATCGTGTACGTTCCGGGCTTGACTTCCAGGGGGCCGGGCAGCGGGACCTCGCCCATCTCCTGATCGTCCAGGAACACCTTGGCCCCGCGGGTCAGCGACGACACCGTGATCGTCGCTTGGTCGCCCGAGTGCTTGACCGGTGGTGCAGCGAAGACGGGAGACGCCCCAACGGGACCCAGCGCCAACATGCACGCGAGCACGAGCGACAAGACGATGCGGCAGGCGGATGGTCGGACCATGGTCGGGCTCCGGAGCGGGTATCTGGTCTTTGCGCATGATGAACGTCGCTCCCGGACAAGGCAAGGTCGTTCGCAGTGTCGGCCACCTGCGCGTCGGGGTTTGACGGCCCCGTATCGGTGCACTACAAACGCAACCCGCTCGCCGGACCGGAGGCAGCGCCACACGGACGCACCGAACCCGGCCCTGCCCCCCGATCGAGGAACCTGCTCATGGCCGAAGGCATTCAGCTCCGCACTTTCACCCACATCGACAGCCTGCAGCCCCAAGTGGCCGCCTTCATCGCGACGGTCGCTCGTGGCTTTCTGCCGCTGCAGGACCAGGCCGCTCTGCTGGTCGAGGTGGCGCCGGGCATCAGCATCAACCTCGTGACAGACGCCGTGCTCAAGCGCACCGAGGCGATCCCGGGCATGCAGATCGTCGAGCGCGCCTTCGGCATGCTCGAGGTGCATCACTTCGATCAGGGTCAGGTGCGTGAGGCGGGTCAGGCCGTGCTTGAAGCCTACGGAATGACGGTTGAGGACCGCCTGAAGCCCAAGATCATGTCCAGCCAGATCATCACCGGCATCGAGGGCTACCACACGATGCTGATCAACCGGATGCGCCACGGTGACGCGATTCTGCAAGGGCAGACGCTGTACACGCTGGAAGTGCACCCGGCCGGCTATGCCCTGCTCGCCACGAACGAGGCAGAGAAGGCCGCCGATATCCACGTGCTCGAGATGATCATGACGGGCGCGTTCGGCCGCGTGTGGTTGAGCGGCGACGAAGAGAGCATCGCGCAGGCGGTCAAGGCGATCGAGCAGGTACTTGGCTCGGTCTCCGGTCGCGAGAACGTGGGCGACGGCAAGTCAGCGGGCTAGCGGCAGGGGCCACCCGGACTGCGAACATCACCATGAAGCTTGGGCAATGGGGCGATCACCGGAAGGCCGGTGCGCGGCGAACCCTATGGCGCGACGGGGGCTGCCGGGGGCGCCTTGCGCTGGCCGCGCTGGTAGTACAGCAGCGCTTGGCCGGGGTGGACCATGTAGACCTGACCCTTGGGGCTGCGAAGGGCCATCGGCTTGCCGGGCTCCACCGAGATCAGCGTGCCGTTGAGGATCGTCTGCTCCTTGTTCTTGAGCAGGATCTGGTCGAAGCCGTCGAGACCCTTGGGCTCGGCCCCCGACACGAACTCGATCTTGTCGATCTCCGGGGTCTGCACGAAGCGCAGTTCGCCGTACTTCGACACGACCCAGCCATCCTGATTCTTCGCCACGACGTCGACAACATGGACCTTGCCGTCCTTCATCGTCATTTTGTCGCCCTTTTCCGGGCAGTTCGGGCAGACCGAGGTTGTCGGGGTGAAGGGGCGGAAGGCAGCGAGTGCCAGCCAAAGGCTCGCCAGGGCGATCAGGCCGATGAGGGGGCGTACGTACGCGGGGCGGCGGTGGGCGATGAACATCGGGCAGGTCCTCCGGGGGCAGGCGGGTCGTTGAACGGACTGGAATCTAGCAGGGTCCGAGCGATGCGTCCAAGCCCCCCGCAACAGCCGTTTCCCAGCCCGCCTGGGTCGGCCGGACACGGTGCCGCGCGGCAATTGCGACTTGTTTGGTCGGGTTTGCGCCATCGACCTTGCAAGGATGCCGCTGCGCCCTATCCTGCACGTCCGATCGCAGCAGCCGCCTGCACTTGCCGCCCCGCAACGGGGTCTTGAGGTACCGCTTGAAGGCCTACATCGAAGCGACCTTGCGCGCCGCCTTTCCCGACGCTCAGCTGCGCGTCATCGACACGACTGGCGGTGGCGACCACTTCGAGATCGAGGTCATCGCCGCGGAATTTGCCGGCAAGCGCATGATCGACCAACACCGACTGGTCTACGACGCGCTGGGCGACAAGGTCGGCATCGAGATCCACGCCGTGGGACTGCGCACGCGCGCACCGCCCCCGAACTAGTCGGCTTTCCTTCACTTCTTCCTCTCAGACCGATTTCAGGAGCTCCATGCGCGACGTCCAGGCCGAGATTGCCAAGCTGATCACCGACAACCCCGTCGTCCTCTTCATGAAGGGCACGCCCCAGATGCCGATGTGTGGCTTCTCAGCGCGAACTGCGGCCGTCCTGCAGGAGTGCGACGTACCGTTCGCCGCCGTCAACGTGCTGACGGACCCCGACATCCGCGAGGGCGTCAAGGTCTACGGCAAGTGGCCCACGATTCCTCAGCTTTACGTGGCGGGTGAGCTGGTGGGCGGCTGTGACATCGCAACGGCCATGTACGAAAACGGAGAGCTGGAGCCGATGCTGAAAGCCGCCACCGCCGAACGGTCCTAGCCGACTCGGGTCAGGACGGCGGGTCCAGCAGCACGCGGACCTGATTGGGCCGAATCTGATAGTCCTTGCCACAGTAGTCGCAAGAGATATCGAGCAGTTCGGTGCCGGCAGCCAGCTCCTCGATCTCGTGCCGCGGCAGCGTCGACAGTATCTCGAGGAACCGGTCCTCCGAGCATCGGCACTGGAACCGCACTTCCTCTCTGGCACACGAATCCCACGGCAGTCCGCGCATCAGCTGCTCGGCCCAAGCGCGGCCGTCGGGATCGCCTTCGGTCATGCCAAGCGACAGCAGCGGCAGGGTCTGCAAGTTCTCGACGATCTGCTTGAGGTGCTCGCGCGTCCCACCAGGCATCAGCTGCAGCAAATAGCCGACCGCGTGCTGGACCACCCCGTTCTGGACAGCGACTTCGACGCGCAGCAGCGACAGCACCTGCTCACTCTCCAGCAGGTACTTCATCATGAAGTCGTCGACGCGCTCGCCTTCCAGTTCGACCACGCTGCGGTGCGACCGCTTGGCCGAGACTCGAGAGCGGGTGACCTCCAAAATGCCGTGCCCGATCAGGAAGCCGAACTCGTCCCGCTTTGCTTCGGGATGGCGCATGTGGACGCGAAAGCCACCGGTCTCCCACACGTCAACCAACACCTGACCGACCGGACCATGGTGGCGCAGGGCAACCTGTATCCGCTCCTCAGGATTCAGCGTCGAGCGCACCAGCAGCGCCGCCAGCACCACCTCGCCCAGCAGCTGCGCCGTCTCCTCGTTGCAGTGGATGCGCTCAGCCACCTGCTGCACCGACGTGGTGGCGCGCACCACCAGCAGGCGCACCTCACCGCCGCGCGACAGTCCGCGCCACAGGGTGTCCTGCGGCAGCGGCGGGGCCTCGTCGAAATGCTGCGTGGGGCCAGTCTTGCGCTCGAGGTACAAGCGGCGGGCCCGGCTGCCAGGGGATTCGGTCATCACGGCTCCTGCGGTCAGGCGAAGGCGTCCTCGTCGCGGTCCTCGGCCACCGACGCCGTCTTCGAGAAGTCCCACAGGTTGCGGTCGAGCAGAAACCGAGGCTTCACGGTCGACAACGCATTGATCGCGCTGGGCATTGCTCCCGGGTAACGCTCGTCCATGTCCTTGAGCAGTTGCTGCATCTGGGCGCGCTTGAGGTCCGGCTGCTTGCTGCACAGACCGCACGGCAGAACCGGGTACTGCTTGATTTCCGCCCACTTCACCAGCATCGCTTCGGGGATGTAGGCCATGGGTCGGATCACGGTGTTCACGCCGTCGTCTGCGCGCAGGATCGGCGGCATCGACTTCAACTGTCCGCAGAAGAACAGGTTCAGCATCAGTGTGGCGATCATGTCGTCGCGGTGGTGCCCAAGCGCGACCTTGGTGACGCCCATCTTCTTGGCCGTGTCGTACAGGATGCCGCGGCGCAGGCGAGAGCACAGTGAGCAAGTCGTCTTGCCCGGTTCCAGCTTGTCCAGAACGATCTGATACGTGTGGTAGTGCACGATCTCATAGGGAGATCCGCTGTCCTTGAGGAACTGCTCCAACGTCGCGGTCGGAAAGCCCGGGTGCCCTTGGTCCAGGTGCACGGCGATGATCTCAAAGTCGATCGGTGAGTGCTTCTGTGCGCGTTGCATGAAGTGAAGCAGGCCGTACGAGTCTTTACCGCCCGACATGCACACCATGACCTTGTCGCCGTTCTCGAGCATGCCGAAGTCTTTGCACGCCTTGGAGAACAGGTGCGACATGCGTCGCTCCAGCAGTGCAGGGTCGTCGGGGATGATCGCACGCTTGGGCACTTTGATGTGCACAGGCTCCGCGTCGGGGTTGGCCGATGGAGGCGGCTCCCGCAGGCTGCGCAACGATGGGACAACTTGGGAGGCTCGGATGCCCGAAGGGGACGGAGTACCGGAATTCTGCTGCACAAGACCTTCCTGCGACGACGGCAGACCCTCGCGACGTTCGCGGGGTCCAGCGTCTTTCGGCGGCCGTAAGGACTCGGCCTGCGTCTGCTTGTCGGCCTACTTGTTCTGGTCGGCCTACTTCTTCTTGTCGGCCTTCTTCTCGACCGGCTTCTCTTCGGCCTCGGGCGCGGCCGCAACTTCCGCAGCTTCGGCAGCGGGCTCAGCCGCCTTGGGCTCGGCCTTGGGAGCCGCCTTTTCCTCAGCCTTGGCGGCCGGCTTCTCTTCCGCGGCCGGCGCGAAGCTGCTCAGAATGACGCCCGGACGCGCGACGGTCTTCTCGACCGCTTCGGCGATGCGGGCAAGCGCGGCGGCATCGTAGGCGTCGGTCTTCTTCAGGCCCGCGGCCTCAAGCACCTCGACAGCAACGGCCCGCGCGCTGAAGTGGTCGAACCGACGCTCGAACGCCTGGATGAGGCTGTCGTGAGTGAAAGCGGTACCGGCCATCTGATGTCTCCTCCTGGGGTATCGTCGCCTGGGAGCACCCCGCAAACGGGGCAAAGAACGGATGTGCTAGCCTAGGTGCGGTCGCCGGAAATGGCAAGGCAAACCGCGTTCAGGGTCCTGCGCCGACACACGCAAGCTGGTTGCGAATGGCACCGCTTGCCGTATGCTTAATGATTGGGCAACCGGCGGCGGGGGCGCGTCGGAACCAACGGAACTCGTCGATGTCCAGGAGGCCGATACCCATGCTGCACCACATGCGAACCGCCAGCCCGGCGATTGCGCTGCTCGTGCTGCTGGCCTTCGGGCTTCAGGCGTGCAGCGATACGTACGTCCAAGGCACGATCGTCGGTGCGGACGCCAAGCAGGACACCGGCGGCTTCATCGGCATGGACCTGGGGTTGGGCGACAACGCCGAGCCCGACGACACGACTTCTTGGGAAGACGCGACCACCGGCGACATCGAGCTGAAGCGCGAGATCATCGTCCTGCTGAATCTGGACTTCCCGCAGGTGCTCGGCCCCAGCGCCTTCCTTCCGATTTACGCCAAGGTCGTGGACTACGGCGCCGGCTCTCCCGCGGATGGCGTGCCGGTGTTCTGGGAGATCGTCGAGAACCAGGGCATCAACGGACCCGGACTTGGCGCGCTCGACTCGGCGATGACGGCGACCGACGAGAAGGGGCTGACCGGCAACGTTTTCCACGCCAACAAGAGCCCCGCGGTCGCGTACAAGCTGAAGCTGTCCTGCGAAGGCGCTGAGGACGTGTACATCGACGTCACGGTGACGGACCTGCCCAAGGGCACGATTCGCGTCACAATGGTCTACGACAACGAAGTGCCGCTGGGGCAGGTGATGGTTCGCCTGATGCCCAGCCCGTTCTCGTGCGCGTCGTTCAAGCCGGTGTATCCGCCGGCGGGCTTCGTCGGCTCGAAGACCACACTGCTGGAGGACAAGCCTGAGTTCCTCAACCTCGCCGCCGACAAGAAGTACGGCATCTACGTCATCGGCAAGGACCAGAACAATCACCTGACCGCGGCGGGATGCGCCGACGGCGTGCTGGTGATGGACAAACAGGTCACCGAGGTCACGGTCACCGTCTACACCCTGCCGCTGATGGCGTCGGGCCCGTACGACATGATCAACCACTTCGACTTCACGGGGGCCATTCCAGGACAGCTGGGCAAGATCCTCGATACCGCGGTGCAAATCTTCTATGATCCCGGAGCATTCATCATCTCTCAGGTCAAGAATCTGGTGAAGCAGATGCTGCCCGGCATCATCGTCGATCTGGCCTTCGGCCTGTTCGAGGACGCGCTCGCTGGCGTGGTGACCGACTGGCTGTTGAACAAGTCGCCGCCATGGCTGCAGAGCTTCTTCACCATGGGTCAGGACGTCTTGCAGATCGTGAAGAATCTGGAGATGTTGGGTGACCTGATCATCAAGAAGGTGTCGAACGAGTACTTCGTGAAGGGCGACATCAACTTCACCGGCGTCAACCTGTACTGGAAGCTGGGGTGCGACAAGAAGGACCCGAACTACGCGACTTGCGGGCAGATTCCGCTGGACCTGAAGCAAGCCGTGGTCGACCCGAACTTCCCGCTGGATCTGGTTGGCGCCACGTTCACCGGCACCATCTCTGCGCAGACCAAGCTGACCATCGACTCGGGCACCGTCAAGCTGAACTACGGCAAGCTGATCCTGTTCGTGTTGACTCAGGTGGTGCTCAAGAAGATCACGGGCGAAACGACCTTCCTGGGTGCCATGGAGAAACTGATCAACTGCGACGGCATCGCCAAGGGCATCGGCGGCTCGATCCTCGGCAAGATTGGCTTGTCTGAGGCGACGGTGAAGGGCATCTGTTCCAGCACGGTGTCGTTGCTCGTGATGCCGCTGGAAGCGTATCTGGGCGGCCTGGCGCTGGATTCCAAGCTCTCGCTGAACGGCGGCTGCACGATGGTCGACGACACCGACGACCTGAAGGTCGACAAGCTGATCGACGGCTACTGGGTCGGCACGATCGTCACCGACACGCCCGGCAAGCCCTTCAAGGGCGACTTCACGGCGACACGCAAGCCCGGGTTCTGACCCGATTTCCCTGCCCGCACGTCTGCCTGCACGCGTCGGGTCGCACGCCGCGCGGCGTCGGTGTAGACTTTGCGGCCGTTTCGCCCCTCCCCCGCGAGCCTGAGACTTGGGCGGTTGCCCTTGGAGACCCCTGCGATGCCCGTTGCCGCCCCCGCTCGCCGTCCTGGACTGTCGCTGGCCCTGTCGAGCGTCGTTGCGCTGACGATCACGGTCGGCTGCGGCGGCACGCAACTCGACCGGCTGGAAGGCGATCCGCCCTCGACCTATGCCTACTCCACCCCGGCTACTGATCGGGTGCATCCCGCCGTCGACGGCGTCCAGCGGTTTCTGGCTGCCATGAAGGCCGGCAACCTCGACGCCGCCTTTCGCCAGCTGTCACGCGACACGCGACAGGCACTGGACGATCGGGCCGCCAAGGCCAACCTGACGGGCACCGATTTGCTGCGTCTGGGCAAGATGCCGGTGGGGAATTCGCTGCAAGGCGCCCTGCCCTTCGACCCGATCGCGGTGTTCGTGGTGCCTGAGGTCGAGACGTTTCAGGTCGTGCCCACACCCGGCGATGCGAACGAACAGCGGCTGAACGTCACCAGCAAGGGTGGTCGCAGCCGCGAGTTGGTCCTGAAGTTCGAGGGTTACGGATGGCGCATCCACCAGCCGGCGCTGCCGTTCCCGGAGCAGCCATGACCCTGGGCCCCGCGACCCCCGCTCCCGCCCCCGCCGAGTCCCTTGCCGTACCGCTGAAGCGCCACGTCTACATCGAGACGATGGGCTGCCAGATGAACGTGTACGACTCCGATCGCATGTTCGACGCCCTGACCCGGCACGGCTATGTGCAGACCGAAGACGTCGCGCTGGCCGATCTGGTGCTGCTGAACACTTGCAGCATCCGCGACAGGGTCGAACACAAAATGATGTCGATGCTTGGGTCGCTGCGAAAACTGAAGGCCCACAACCCCGATCTGGTCTTGGGCATCACGGGTTGCGTCGCGCAGCAGGAGGGGGAGCGGCTGTTGAAGCGCGTCCCCGGTCTGGATCTGGTGCTCGGACCGGACCAAATCGGCCGCCTGCCTGAGCTTGTAGCCGCCATCCGCGCCGAGCAGCACCGCACCTCTGCCGTCGAGTTCGTGCATCGGCGCAACTACGTCTTCCCCGAGGCGTTGCCGCCCCAGGACGGGCGCGTGGCCGCAATGGTCACGGTGATGAAGGGCTGCAACAAGGTGTGCTCGTTCTGCATTGTGCCGTTCACGCGCGGTCGCGAGGTGTCCAAGCCGTCCGCCGACGTGGTCGCTGAGGTCGACATGCTCGTGCGCCACGGCGTGCGCGAGGTCATGCTGCTGGGCCAAAACGTCAACAGTTACGGCAAGGACCGCGCTGGCGAGCTCGACTTTGCCGGGCTGCTGAGGGCCGTGGACGCGATCGACGGTCTGCATCGCATCCGCTTCATGACGAGCCACCCGATGGACTGCACCGATGCGCTGATCGACGCCTTTGGCGACCTGAAGAAGCTCTGTCCCTTCTTCCACTTGCCGATCCAGTCCGGCTCCGAGTCGGTGCTCACCGGCATGCGGCGGGCCCACGGTGTGACGGACTATCTGGAGCACATCGACCGGTTGCGGGCGCGGGTGCCGGGCATCGCGCTGTCGACGGACATCATCGTCGGCTTCCCCGGCGAGACCGAGGAGGACTTCACGCGCACGATCGAGCTGTTGGAGCGGGTGCGCTATGCCTCGATCTACTCGTTCATCTACTCGCCCCGCCCCGGCACACGCGCCGCCGATCTGACCGACGACGTGCCCGACGAGATCAAGAAGGAGCGGCTGGCCCGGGTGCAGGCCCTGCAGGACCGCATCACCGCCGACGCGCTGGCCAGCTTTCAGGGCCAAGTGACCGAAGTGCTGTTCGAGGGTCCAGCGCGCGTGAACCAGGCCGCCCCGAACACGCGACTGGGAGGCGTGCGTCTGGAAGGGCCCCCGCAGATGAGCGGGCGCAACCCACAGAATCTCAAGGTCAATGTTCCGACGACCGACGCTGCGGCGTTTGCCGACTGGCCCGGGCGCTTGGGTCGGGTCGAGATCGAGCGCGTCAAGGCGCACTCGCTGTTGGGCAAGCTGATCGGCTGGGTGTGACGGCGATCAGTCCTGAGAGGCCGCCCATCGCTCTGCGCGCGAACGACGGCGCTGCTCAGCGGTCTGGACCTGAAGCTCGGACGAAAGGCGTGCATATTCGCGCAGATCACGGATGTAGTGCTCGACCAGTGTCGGCAGGTGCAACCGCTGGATGAAGCGCATCGGCTGCGCGTAGCCGGGCGGCGTGCGCAGGTCGGGCGGCAGTCCGACGCTCTTGGCCAGCGTCTCGACCTCGCCATCGATCGCCGACACGATCATCCAGACCGCCGGAACCGCCCGCAGCGACTTGATGTCCTCGATCTCGGCATCCTGACCCAGCAGGGCCTCCCACGGCTCTGGCCGCGAAAGCGCGATCTGGACGCCTGAGGAGAACCGCTGCCCCAGCTCCCGTGCCTGCTTGCGCAGCTGGGTGACCTGGGCGTCGGTGAGTTCGTCGGCGGCCTCAGCGTCGACGAAGCGGCGTTGCAGCTCGCGCTCCGGGTAGCTGGCCAGGTCCTCGACGAGCGCGCGCGTCATGTTCGCCGTCGTCTCAGCAAGACGGCGGCGGATCGGCTGTAGGATTTCGGAGTCGGGCGTATTTGCAGACATCTTGGACACTCCTGAGCGTGGGCGACGGCTTCGCAGGATAGCAGCAAGCAGAAGCGTGTCGACTCTTGCTTGACGACAGGAAGCGTTTCGCACTACCACCACGGATGCAACGGCTTGGATTCATGCCCCCCGGCAACACCGACGCCTCGTGGAGCGCGCGCATGGACGCAGCACAGCAATTCCTCGGGTTCTCGCGGCACGTCCTGCTTGCGGCGCTGATCGGCGCACTGGTGGGCTGTGGCGGCGTCGAGTTCGCGCGTGAGCCCACCGCGCCCGTGTTCAAAGCCCTGCCCTACACTTGGAAAGTGACCGTGGCGGCACGGGCGCAGGACCTGCCGCAGCCGGTCGAGGTCGTAGGCACGCTCAGCTACGTCGAGAAGGGCGGACTGGAAGAAAAGCCCGAGGCGGAGAAAGCGTTTCGCGGAGTCGCGCTGCGGTACGGCTGCGATGCGGTTGTCGGCATCGCGGGCCAAGTTCGCGAGATCCGGTCAACCAAGCAGGTGCGGGAGGTCGGCGTAGGTGGCGCTTCCGTCGTCAAGCAGAAGGAATCGGTCACCACCGAGACGACCTGGTCCGCCCAATGCGTCCGGTCTGCCGCTGCACCCGCAGACGCGACGGCCCAGCCCCGCGTTGCCGCCAAGCCGACGACCAGTGCGCCCGACCCCGCCATCGCCCCCGTCAGCGCCGCGGACCCGCCGACTTCGGAGCAGATCAAGGCCACCAAGGTCGTGGCAGACAAGCTGCTGGCGTACCGCGACTCCTACACGCATGAGTGGCGCAACAAGCTTGCAGAGGCCAAGCCTGAGCCAATGGACGTGCTGGAGGCGATGTCCGAGCTGATGTTCCAGATCACTGGCCCCACGGGCTTCTGGCGCAAGACCGTCCCCGTGCAGTGGCTTGGCTGCCCGACAGACCCCACCAGCGCGCAGTGCACCAAGCTGAACGCCGCGTCTGAGGAATTTCGCATCTGGGACCAGATGCAGGCCGCGATCGCCGCGCTGCCGCGTGAAGAGGCCGGGCGGTTCCTGACGCGCAATCAGCGGCGGCTGACCGATTACGTCGACACCTATGTGCCGGTGACCGCCAGCCAACCCGGGATGCAGGGCACGCTCTTCTATCAAGCGAACCTGCAGTAATCCAAGCATGATGGGGGAGAGGTCTGCTACGCGTCCTGCTGGGCGCTGCCAACCGATCGGCGCTGACGGCCGGTGACCCAGGACTCGAACCGCAGCCAGACCGCCACGGCCCAGACCAACGGTCGGCTGAGCAGGGCTTGCTCGCAGCACTGGCGGCGGACCTCGATGGCTTCGGTCCGTAGGGACGCGACACCGTCGGGGTCGTGGACTTGCACCGCGGCGCGGGTCGAAGACTTGTGGGCGACAGCCAAGGGAACCATCGTGGTTTCAAGCTCCTTGCAACCATCCTAGCCGGCATGACGCCCGCAAGCAATCAGAATCAAGTGGGGCCTGCCGGTGTGACGCAGGGCCCAAACGCCTTCGGGGCGGACCAGCCGCGGGTCGTTGGACCCGACGCTGACCGCCCCGAGAGCGCTTGGAGGGTAGCGATGGGCTACAGGGCAGCCTTCACGTCGATCTCGAGGACGACGTCGTCGCGGATCAGGTTGTCGGCCATGCCGGCGTAGACAATGCCGAAGTCCTTGCGGTTGATGCTGAACTTGGCCTTGCCGGTGACCTCGGTCGCCGACTTCGCGACCGTCACGGGGAAGGTGACGTCCTTCGCAACACCGCGCAGGGTGAGCTTGCCCGCGATCGTGTGGGTCGCGCCGCCCTCACCGCCCGCTGCGATGGACATCGACTTGAACGACGCCTTGGGGAACTGGGCAACGTCGAAGAAGTCCGGGCTCTTCAAGTGGCCCTCCAGCTTCTCGTTGCCGGGCGTGGGCTTGTCGGCATCGGCGATGACTGACGCGGTCTCGACCTCGAATTCGAGTGCCGACGCATCGCCGTTGGTCAGGGTGATCGAACCCTTCCAGGTCTTGAACTCGAGAACGTGGCTGCCCGTGACCTTGCTACCGATTGCGCGGATGGTGCCCGTCAGGGTCTTGGCGTCCCCGGCGGGGGCAGCAGCGGGAGCGGCAACCGCGGGAGCAACCGCAGGCTCGGCAGCGGCAGGGGCAGCAGGAGCCGCCTCGGGCGCAGGGGCTGCGGCGGGTGCCGCGGCGGGCTCGGCCACGGTGGCGGCGGGTACATCCTTGGCCGGGTCTTTGGCGCAACCGGCGGTGGCAACCAACGAGACGGCGAGAGCGGACAGAAGAAGAGGGCGAGTAGCGAACGACATGGCGGTTCTCCGGGCAAATAGGGGCGACAGCGGGAGGACTCGCGGCACTGTGCTCGCGAATGAGTCCTTTCAGCGGCTTCGAAAACAAGGTAAGTGCGCCTGTTCAGGAAGCAATAGCGACAATGTGCAACGGATTGTTTCCTGCCAGAAGCTAATCGTCGAGCGCGTACCAAGAGCCCGCAGCGGTCAGCGCCCGCGAAACACGGGCGGTCGCTTCTCAAGCAGCGCAGCGACGCCCTCACGCACATCGTCCGTGTCCAACGTCGCGGCCTGAATGAAGGACTCCTGCCGGGCCGCCTCACGCACCTGAGCTGCCACACCTTGCTGCAACGCACCCTTGGTCAGCCGCACCGCGATGGGCGCGTTGGCGGCGATGTCGCGGGCCAGCTGCCACGCCACGTTGTGGACCTCATCGGCCGCAACCGCCCGATGGAACAGGCCCAAGGCCTCGCCTTCGGTGCCGGAGAACAGGCGTCCCGTCAGCAGCAGCTCGGTGGCGCGCGGCACGCCGACCAGCCGAGGCAGCAACCAGCTGATGCCCAGACCCGGATGCAGGCCCAGCCGCGTGAAGTTCGCACCGTGCCTTGCATTCGCGCACGCCACCCGAATGTCGCACAGCAGCGAGAGGCCGAAGCCGCCGCCCACGGCATGGCCGTTCATCGCAGCGATCACCGGCACCTCGAGGTCCAGGACCTTCAGGAAGGGCTCGTACATCGCGAACGAACGCTCAGCTGCCAGTCGGTTGGGGCCGGCTTCTCGCTGGACGGCCGCGCGAAAGTCGGCGCCGCCGCAGAAGCTGGGGCCGTGGCCGGTGATGATCACGCAGCGGGCGTCACTGGCGCGAACCTGGTCGACGGCCAACGAGAAGGCGTCGAGCAGCTCGGGCGTCATGCTGTTGCGATTCTCAGGCCGGTCCAAAGTGAGGATGGCCAGATCGGCTTCGCGCTCAACGTAGACAGCAGGACGGGTCATGGCAGGCTCTGTGTGCAAGGGAGGAAGGTTCGGACCTCGCGGCGCGTTGTAGCGCGAAATGCCCGAAGCCGTACACTCGACTGACACCGTCTGGCGCAAACGAGCGCTTGGCGACGCCGACCGCCGGAGTTCCCGTTGCGAAATGCCACCGCCAGCCTGCTCGGACTGCTCGCCCTCATGGGCGTCGGCTGGGGGCTGTGGACCTGGGCGACCGCGGCGCCGCAGGCACGCACGCAACGGCGACCCGCGGTCCTCTCAGCGTCGGCGCGGACTTCGCCTGTGCTCGAGCAGCCCGGCAGCGCCGTTGCCGACGCCCCACCCACCCACGCGGGGCTGGGGGCGGGGCGGCTGGTCACGGTCGAACTGAGCGAGCCACCCGCAACGGCCTATCTGGCGGCCTGGCCCGACGACAACGACGCCTTCTACCGCAAGCTGGTGACACAGGTCAGCCGCGGCCGAGCGGTCTATGACCCGGATCTGGGTCGCGCGGCACGGGAATTCGTATTCCAGTACACGGAGTTCGGAAGCGACCCTCCGTCCGATGTGCGCGACTTCCTGCTGGCCGGCTCAGGCGCCATCGCGGGCGACACGGTCTTCCAGCATCTGCGCACGACATCCGAGGCCGAAGAGTCGCTGCGCAAGGCGATCGCCACCGTTGTGTCCGAGCCCCCGAGCGGCACCGGCGACCTGCACGTCGGCGTCGGCGAGATCTACATGGCAGGCGCAGACCTGCCCCGCCACATCGGCGTGGTCGGTACGAGACTGCCGCTGCGTCTGGACCCGATGCCAAGGCGCGCGGAGCTCGGCACCGTCTGGCGGATGTCCGGTCGTCTGGTGGCTCCGTACACGGGGCTCGAGGCGCTGGTGCTGCGCCCGGGCGGCAACATCGAGTCGCTGAAACCTGAGGTGCAAGGCGACCTGCTGACCCTCGACGTGGCGGTGGGTGATCGTCGCGGAACGCTGCAGGTGCAGTTGATCGGTGAGGGACCCAGCGGACCGGGCAAGTTGGTTCAGGTGCAGGTCGAGGTCGGACAGGACCCGCCGCGTCGGTTCACCACGCGGATCGCACCCGATGAAGGGGGACTGCAGACCGCCGATCAAGCCGCACAGTATGCGTTTGCGCTGGTCAACGCCGACCGGGCCCGGCACGGCGTGCCGACGCTGCTCTGGGACGACAAGCTCGCCGCCGTCGCCCGAGACCACAGCGCCGACATGCGCGACAACGGCTTCTTCGGGCACCGCTCGCCCACAACCGGCCTGCACACGCAGAGGTTGGAGGCGGCGCGCTATCGAGCCGTCGCCTCGTCGGAGAACCTGGCGCACAACACCTCGATCGCGGAGGCGCAGGCTGGCTTGATGGACAGCCTGGGCCACCGTCGCAACATGCTGGACGCCAAGGTGACGCATCTTGGCATCGGGGTGGTCGGGGAGGAGGGAGACGACGGCGACCGACGCTGGTGGGTGACCCAGATCTTCTCGAAGCCCGTCGAGGACTTGGACGTGGCGGCGGCGGCAACTGAAGTCCTGCGGCGGGTGACCGAACTGCGGGCCGAAGAGGGTCTCTCCGACCTGCAGCCCGACTTGGGCCTGGACTCCGTGGCGGCGCAGGCGGCCGAAGCGGCGCTGCAGGGAGAGCTGGACGGCGTATCGTCGCGCGCGCTGGACCGCGCGCGTGCGCGGGGGCTGCTGAAGGGCAAGCTGCGAGCTTGGGCGGCGCTGGTGTCGGAGCTGGACGCGCTGGACCTGCCGGAGTCGGCCAAGGCGGCAAACGCGCGGCGCATTGGCGTCGGGGTGGCTCAGGACCGACGGTCGCTGGATGGGCGGGTGTCGGTGGTGCTGCTGGTGGGAGACTGACGGCCAACTCGGCTCACTTTCGCGACACCGTCATCGAATTCCTGTACATCTGCACCGTCCGGTTCGCCG
Source organism: Myxococcota bacterium (assembly GCA_049317445.1). Classification (GTDB taxonomy): domain Bacteria; phylum Myxococcota_A; class UBA9042; order UBA9042; family UBA9042; genus CAJBNH01. The sequence goes on from JBMOIG010000015.1 coordinate 24,101, forward strand.
GCAGCGGTGGAGGTTGGGGATGAAGCGAGTCGCGGTCTTCTTCGTGGTGCTGGTCGCGGTCCTGTCGACGCTGCTGTACTGGCGTCTGCGGGAGCAGCGGCTGGAGTCCGAGCGACCGTCAGGCGGCAGCGCGACGCTGGAAGGCATCGAAGTCGATGTGACGGCGCGCATTTCGGCACGCATTTCGAAGCTGCACGTTCGCGAAGGAGATGCGGTCAAGGCCGGTCAGGTCGTCGCGGAGCTGGAGTGTGACGAGCCGCGGGCCACGCTGGCACAGGCCACGGCGGCAGCGGAAGGCGCGAAGATCGGCGCCGAGGCGGCCAAGCTGGGCGTCGAGCTGGCGGCACAGGCCGAAGTGGCGGCATCGCGACAGGCGGCAGCCGCACAAGCGGTGGCGCGCGCAAGCAAGGCCCAGGGCGCGGCGGTGCAGGTCCAGCAGGTGGCGGCAGTGCGCGAGGTGCGGCGGATCGAGTCGCTGCGGGCCGTTGGCGCGGCGTCGGAACAAGCGAGGGACCAGCTGCAAACGCAGTCGTCGGGTCTGGGTCGGCAGGTAGCGGCCTTGGGTGCCAGCGCGCAAGCCGCTGAGGCTCAGGCGCTGGCGGTCGAGGCGGGCCAGTCCACTGCGGCGGTGCAGGCCCGGATCGCGCAGGTCAAGGCTCGGGGGGCAGAGCAGGAGCTCGCGGCGGCACAGGCGAACCTGACCAAGGCACAGGCGCTGGTGGCTGAGTGCACGCTGCGCGCGCCCGAAGACGGCTTGATCCAAACGAGGGCGTACGAGGTTGGCGAGGTTGTGTTGCCGGGCACCCGCCTGCTGACGATTGTCGATGCGCGCGTACTCGACGCCACTTTCTATTTGCCGAATGCAGAGTTGGCCGTGGCAAGACCGGGCAGCAAGGTCAACGTCGTCGCCGACGCCCTACCCAATCGGACGTTCGCCGGCACGATCCGCCGCGTGGGAACTTCCGCGGAGTTCACCCCACGCAACGTGCAGACTCGGCAGGACCGCGACCGGCTGGTCTACGCCATCGACGTCCAAATCCCCAACCCGGACGGCCTATTGAGGCCGGGCATGCCGGTCGAGATTGCCATCGCCGCCCAGGGGAAGCCGTAGCCATGACCGCCCCCGGGTTCGCCATGGAGGCCCGCGACCTGCGCCGTTCGTTCGGAACCGAGCGAGCGGTGGACGGCGTGACCTTTGGTGTCCGCGCGGGAGAACTGTACGGCCTGGTCGGTCCTGACGGCGCGGGCAAGACGACGACGGTGCGCATGCTGGTCGGCCTGATGGCACCCGACAGAGGCGAAGTTCGGCTGGAGGCGGCCGGCGGCGCCAAGGCCGGCAGCGAGGCGGCGCGCGAGGCCGTGGGGTACATGCCGCAACAGTTCAGCCTGTACGGTGACTTGTCGGTCGGGGAAAACCTTCAGTTTTTCGGGCAGTTGTTCGGGCTGACCAAGACCCAGCGTCAAGAGCGCGAAACGCGACTGCTCGACGTGACCCGGTTGGGGCCGTTTCGCGACCGGCGCGCCGATGCGCTGTCGGGCGGCATGTACAAGAAGCTCGCGCTGGCTTGTGCGTTGCTGCATCACCCCAAGGTCCTGCTGCTGGACGAGCCGACCAACGGGGTAGACCCGGTGTCTCGCCGCGAACTTTGGGATCTTCTTTACGAATTCGTGTCCGAAGGGATGGCAGTACTGCTGGCAACCCCCTACATGGACGAAGCCTCGCGCTGCCACCGCGTGGGCCTGATGCACCGGGGGCGGCTGATTGCCGAGGACGCTCCGGCCGCGCTGGTCCGCTCGTTTCCCCATCCTGCGCTGCTGCTGCACGCCACCGACCGGGACGGGCTGGAGCGACGGCTGGCCGGCCGCCCCGATGTGATGGCGTTGTCACCGCAAGGCGCGTCGCTGCGGGTGGTGGTGCGCGCGAGCGGACAGGCGGACTTTCGCGCGTGGTTCGCTGCTCAAGTGCCTAACGGGACGATGGAAGTGGTCGCTCCGGACTTCGAGGACGTGTTTCTGGGCCTGAGTTCGGCGCCGCGCGAGGTGGCTCCATGATGCCCACCGTCGTCGAAGTGCACGAGCTGACCAAGCGCTACGGCAGCTTCACGGCTGTCGACCGGGTGTCCTTCGAGGTCGGCCGTGGCGAGATCTTCGGCTACCTCGGTGCAAACGGTGCGGGAAAGTCGACCACGATCAAGATGTTGTGCGGGCTGGCCGCCCCTACGTCGGGTCGTGCCAGCGTCGCGGGGGCGGACATCGCCCGCGAGCCAGAGCGGGTGAAGCGCTCGATCGGCTACATGTCGCAGCGGTTTTCCCTGTATCTGGACCTGACAGTCGAAGAGAACTTGCGGTTCTTTGCGGGTGCTTACGGCCTGGGCGGCGCGCGACGCGACCATCGGGTGCAGGCCGCGCTGGAGCTCGCGGACCTGACAGACCGGCGCGGCGCCCTGACGTCGGCGCTGCCCGGTGGCGTGCGGCAACGGCTGGCGCTGGGGTCGGCGCTGCTGCACGAACCGCCGATCGTCTTTCTGGACGAGCCCACCGCGGGCGTGGATCCCGAGGCACGGCGCGGGTTTTGGCGCGTGATCCGCGACCTGGCCAGCCAGGGCACGACTGTCTTCGTCACGACCCACCACTTGGACGAGGCCGAGCACTGTGGCCGCGTGGGGCTGATGGTCGATGGCAAGCTGGTGGCGTTGGACACCCCGGGCGGACTGAAGGCGACGCACGTCCCGGGCGCGCTCTATGCGGTCGAGCTGGGGGACTCGCGCAAGATGCGACACGAACTTGCGAATTGGCCGGGCGTCGTCGAAGTCGAGCCGTTCGGTCCGCGCCTGCATGTCCGCGTTCAGGGCGAACTGGAGGACGACGGCCGCCTGGAGCACGAGCTCAAGCGACACGGCCACAGCGATGCGGTGGTGTCTCGCGTCGAGCCGACGTTGGAGGACGTGTTTCTGGCGCTGGTCGGCACCGATCGACAGAACAAGGGGGCCGCATGATGCCCCGACCGCTGGTCCGTATCGCCGCAATGGCCAACAAAGAGATGCGGCACATCCTGCGCGACCCGCAGATGCTCGCCTTCGCCTTGGTCATGCCCGTGGGGCTGCTGCTGCTGTTCGGCGTGGCGGTGTCGTTCGATATCGAGCACATTCCGATGGTGGTGGTGGACCAGGACCACAGCCAGAGCTCCCGCAAGCTCGCAGATTCGTTCACGGTCTCGAACACGTTCAACGTCGTGGCCCATCGAGGCGATCCCAACGACGCCGAGCCGCTGTTCCGTTCAGGTGCGGCACGGGTGGCTCTGGTGATTCCCCGCGGTTACGAGGCCTCAGTGCTACACGGGCCCGAGGCGGTGGCGCAGCTGCTGATCGACGGTGCCGACAACACTTCCGCTTCTGTAGCGCTTGGTTACGCCAACGCCGTGGCGCTGTCTTCGTCGCAGCGTGCATTCGTGGAGCTGCTGGGCGACGCCACCCCGCCGCTGGAAGCCCGTCCCCGCACGTTTTTCAACCCCGAGCTCCGCAGCGCCGTATTTCTGGTACCAGGCCTGATGGTCATGGTGCTGGTGATGGTAGCGGTGATGCTGACGGCGCTGACGGTGGCGCGGGAGTATGAGCGGGGCTCGATGGAGCAGCTGTTCGCCTCGCCGGTCGGCAGGCTGGAGATCATCCTGGGCAAGTTGGGGCCGTACTTCGCGATCGGGCAAGTCCAGGTGCTGATGGTGCTGACGCTCGGGGTTTGGGTCTTCGATGTGCCGATGCGGGGCAGCGTGGCGCTCGTGTTTCTGGTCGCATCGGTGTTTCTGTTCGCGATGCTGATGCAGGGCCTGTTCATCAGCGTCGTCACCCGAAACCAGATGCTGGCCGGGCAGATCGCCGCCGTGAGTACCTTTCTGCCCGCCCTGCTGTTGTCCGGCTTCATCTTTCCCGTCGAGTCGATGCCGTGGGTCCTGCAGATTATCGCGCGCATCCTGCCGGCGAGGTACCTGGTGCGCGCGCTACGTGCGGTGATGCTGCGCGGGGCGGACTTCGAGACGGTGCTGCCCGACATCGGGGCGATGTTCCTGTTCTTCGTGTTCCTGCTGGTGGTGGCGACCAAGCGGTTCAAGCGGACCGTCGCGTGACGAGGAGACGGCGATGCGGCTCGCGCTGACGGCGCTGATCATCAAGGAATTCCAGCAGACCTTCCGCGACAAGCGGATGGTCGGCGTGCTGGTCGTGGTGCCGGTGCTGCAGCTGGTCGTGCTGGGCTACTCCGTCAACCTCGACGTCAACCATGTGCCGACCCTTGTGGCCGACGAGGACCGCTCGGTGCAGAGCCGCGAGTTGGTGGCCGGGCTTGTGGCTGGTGACGCCTTTGATCAGGTGGGAGAGCTGGCGACCGGACAGGCGGCGCTGGGAGCCTTCGAGCACGGGCTTGCGTCGATCGTGATCGTAGTGCCGAAAGGCTTTGGTGAGCGTGTGAAGCGGGGAGCCCCGGCCACCGTGCAGGTGCTGGTCGACGGCAGCGACTCGAACCGCGCGATCGTGGCACAGAACGCTGCGACGGCCTACATGTTGGGTCGCGCCGTCGCACTGGCTCAGGAGCGCATCGCCCATGTCGCCCGCCAACGCGGGTTCGTCCCCCAGATACGCCCGCTGCGGGTCGAGCCACGCCTGCTCTACAACCCCGCACTCGACAGCGCGATCTTCTTCGTCCCGGGAGTCGCCGCAACGCTGCTGCTGATCGTCACCCTCATCGTGACGGCGATGGGCTTGGCGCGCGAGAAGGAGTCCGGCACGCTGGAACAGGTCCTCGTCACGCCGCTGACGCCCACGACGCTGATCCTCGGCAAGACGCTGCCCTACGCGGCGATCGGGTTGGTGGACCTCGGGTTGGTGCTTGCGGCCGGCAGCTGGCTGTTCGGCGTGCCGTTGCGGGGACCGCTGGTCGTCGTGTTCGCTGCCGGGCTGCTGTATCTGCTGGCTACGCTGGGTCTGGGTCTGTTTCTCGCCGCCGTCGTCCGCAACCAACAGCAGGCGCTGATGGCGTCCTTCTTCGTGCTGCTGCCCGGAATGCTGCTGTCCGGATTCGTGACACCGATCGAGAACATGCCCACGTGGCTGCAGCCGGTGACCGCCCTGAACCCCGTGCGGCATTTCGTGGAAGTGTTGCGGGCCGTGCTGCTCAAGGGTGCCTCGTTCGGCGACCTGACGTCGCAATTCGTTGCGCTGGCGGGCATCGGCATCACCCTGTTCGGCGCAGCGTCCTACACGCTGCGGCGGCGGCTCGGTTGACGGCCATCGGCCCCCCCGTCAACATCGCGCGCCCATGAACGAAGCTCCCGCCACCACTGAGCGCGCCTGGACTCGCAACTTCGCGGAGGCCGGGATCGCGCTTGCACTCGTCGCCCTACTGGCCGGCATCGCCACCGTCGGTTGGCAGCGCGCGACGCGACGCGCCCATGTGCGCCAAGCCGTTGCATTTCTGAACGATCTCGCGGAACGACAGCGCGCCTATCGTCAGGAACACCATCGCTACGCCGCCACGGGCAACGACGTGCAGGACTTCTGGCCGCGTGACATGGGCAACGGTCAGTCCAACCTCTGGGGACTCGACTGCCGCAAGAAGGGCGACGCGGCTACCCACCCGGGCTGGTGCGCGCTGGAGCTCGAGATGCAGCCCAACGAACGCGTCTGGTTCCAATTCGTGGTGCTGGCGAAGGACACGGCCAAACATTGGACTCCGCCTGAGGCCGACATCCGCAAGCCGCAGAACGACTGGTGGATCGCCAAGGCGCGCGCGGACTTGGACGGCGACGGCCAGTTCTCGAACTTGACGTTTTCGTCTGAGATGAAGGAACCCCGGCTGGTCGACGAGCTGGAGTAGCCGTCAGCGCCCCAGCACCGCGTGCACGGCCTTGACCAGCGGCGCGCAGTCGCCTCGCTCACGGGCCAGGAGCTTGCCCAGATCGACGGCCAGACCCGGCTCGCCCAGACCGCCGGCGATGTCCGACAACGCGCTGATCTCGTTCTGAAACTGCCGCACCGACGTGCCCGGCGATGTCGCCAGCGCCGTCAACCGCGCCGCACGCCCGAAGAAAGCGGCCAACGGATCCAGCTCGGTCAGATGTTCCAAGGCGGCGCGCACGGTGCGGTCGGCCAGCGGACCGGTCATGATCGCGTGCAGCAGCGCCTCGACCGCGTCCGGCTCGCCTGCCAGCCGGTCGGCCAGCCACGCCGGGTCGCCCTCCGACAACAGCCGCGCCACCAGCATCGGCCGCCGCTCACGCCAAACGCGCGGGCTTGCCGTGCGGCTCAGCAGGTCGAACCAAGGCTCGCTGGGCTGCTGCTCGAACGCCCGCGCCGCCAGCCTGTGTGCCGTGTCGCGTTGGCCTGCCTCCAGCGCCGCCTCTGCCGCTGCCCCCACACCTGCCGTCCACGACTCACCGCGCGGATCATAGAAGTCCGCAATCGCCATGGCTTCTTCGCCGTGCCCCACCCGACCCAACGCCGCCATCACGACCTGAAGCTCGCGTCGCATCGGCGGCCACGACCGCGCAAGGTCCGTCGCGCGGTCCAGACTGCCGTGATGCACGGCCGCCGACGTCAGCGCCGACAGCAGCCGGTCGCGCCCCGAAGGCATCGCCACCTCGCGCCACTCGACTCGCCCCCGGTGCAGCCCTTCAAGGGCTCGTGCAGACACCGCCGCAAACAGCCCCGCCGACCGCAGGCACGCGATGTCCAGCCCCGCCGCGACGTGGGCCGCCACTTGTGGCCGCGCATCCAGGGCCAAGTCGACCAGCGCTTGCACGGTGTCTTCCGGCGGTACCTCGTCGGTCCCCACACCGATGGCCACAGGCACCAACCGAATCACCACGTGCTCTGCCGCCTCGGGCAACGGCACGTACACGACCTTGGTGGCGGCCAGCGCCCCCAGCAGCTTCAGCGACAGGGCCCGCGCCGTCGGCGGGTCCGCCACGGCAACTTCCTCGATCCTCGCGGCAATCCCTTGGAGTTCCTTGACTTCCAGCGGTCCCTGACGGAGCCCCTGACGCCAGGTCAACGCCACCATGTCCACGCCGGCTGGCAGCGGCAGGCGATCAATGGAGTCCAGCAGCTTGGTCCGGTTGGCCTGTGGCGTCTCCGACCGGGCGCCATCCAGGCGGCCGCGCAGCGTCGACATCACGGCCGTCAGCTGCTCGCTGGACTGGCGCGCCTGGCGAACCCGGCGCTGCAACTCGATCAACGCCACAACGGCGTGTGCACACGGTTGCCCATCGGTGCACGTGCACTGCGAGGTCACGTCGTCGCTGGCCGCTCCCAGCACGACGCGCTGAACTACCTGACCGTCCCGCACCTGCACAACGGCTTGACCGTCACTTGCGCCGAACCGCACCACCGCCGCATCGCGGTGCAGCATCATCCCGCGCGACGACGTGCGCGCGCCGGCCCAAGCCACACTCGACAGGCGCAGCACGGTCTCGGCCATCGCCGTCAGGGCTTGGACTTCCTCACTCTTCACGCGCTGCTTCCTTCGCCATCCCCTGACTTTGCTTCATTTCGCCCGTCTGCGACCTCGCCTCGACCAGCAGCTGCACCAAGCGGGGCTGACAGGTTCCCCCGCACGGCCCGCAGCCCGCCGACGTGGCGTCGAACAGGTCGCCCAGCGTGCGAGCACCGGCGTCGATGGTCTGCCGAATGTCGCGAATCGACACGTTGTTGCAGAAACAAGCCAGTGGCCCGTCGGCCGCTCGGGCGCGGAACGGGTCTTTGCCGTCGCGGCGGGGCGCGTCGCCCAGGTAGATGTCGTAACGGCCCACGCGACTTCCCCCGCGGCTTGCGCTTTCTGTTTGGCGTCGCCCGCTTCCGCACCCGCGGCTAGGGCTGGGGCGGCAGCTCTGCCTCGATCTCGGCCAACAGCTCTCCGCACAGCTTCATCAGGTCGCCGGTCAAGGTTGCGCCCGCCGCATGGTCGTGTCCGCCACCGCCGCGCCGCCGGGCCACCTGTCCGATGGGCGTCATGGCCTTGGATCGCAGCGACAGCTTCCACTCGCCTGGATGGCGTGAGGGCTTCAGCATCATCGCCACCTGCACGCCCTCGATGCCGACAAGCGTAGGGATTGTCTCGCCAATCGCGTCCGGCGCCACGTCCAGCCCATCCTGAATCGAGGCGTCCAGCGCGGCGTACGCGACTCGACCGCCCGCGGTGAACTGGGTCTGCGCCAGAATCCGCCCCAGCAACACCACCTCATCGCGAGGGCGACTGGCCCACAGCGCCTCTTGAATCGGATTGGTGTCGAGACCGGTGTCCAGCAGCTCTGCGGCCACCCGCAGGGTGTCGCCTTGGTTACGCAGGAAGCGAAACGAGCCGGTGTCAAAGCTGATCGCGGCGTACAGTCCCAGCGCCACCTGCGCATCGACCGGCCAGCCCAGCGCCTGCAGCAAACGGTAGACCAGCTCTCCCGACGACGAAAAGCCCGTGGCCACCACGCCGGTGACGTCCAGTGTCGGTGCCACGTGGTGGTGATCGACGACCCACACGTCCACGCTGCGCTCGCGCAGCCATGCGGCAGGCCGGTCGGCGCGCTGGGGCTCGTGGGCATCGAAGATGAGTCCCAAGTCCACGCCTGCCAACCGCCCAACATGCTGGTCAAAGCCGCCCACCACTTGCTCAGGGTCCAGCCAAGCGTAGCGAGGCGGCAGCGGATCCTCATTGACGATGCACACTTGCTTGCCGACACGGCGTGCCGCCAGCGCGAACGCGATCTGGCTGCCCAGTCCGTCCGCGTCGGGACCCACGTGGGTCATCAAGGCGATCGAGCGGGCATGCGACACGCGCTCCAGGAACCAAGGGGCGATGGGATGACCGGAAAGGCGCACGAAGACTCCAAGGTGGATGGGCGACCGGGCCGGAATGCCCGAACGACGAGGGTGTTGCACACGATGCGGTCGGGGCAAGGGCGTGTCAACGGCAGGCACACCTGTCGACCGCAAAGCCCGTGGGCGGCCTGTCCTTTCCGGCAGTCCGGGGGAGTGCTATAGAAACGCGAGGCCCACCGCAGAATTTGGCCGCAGGAGCGACGACACATCGTGACCGACTTGCAACACCTGTTCCAGTTGGGCGGCCCGACCATGTACGCCATCGCGGCCGTGGCGGTGTTCGGCATCACGCTGTTTCTCGAACGTTTGTTCGTCGTCTTCAGCCTGATCGGCCAAATCCGCACGCTCGAGCGCCGGATCCACGACGCTGCCGCCGCCGGCCACAGGCCCGATCTGGTCAAGGCCTGCGCCAGTGCGCCCGCCGGGCTGTCGACCGTGCTGATGCGCGGCATCGAGGCCACACTGCGCCACGCTTCCCGCGATGACATCCAATCCGAGATGGGTCGGGACACGCGCAGGCTGTCGCTCAAGCTCAGGCGCGGTCTGGGGATGCTCGCCACGCTGGGCACCATGTCGCCGTTTCTGGGGCTGTTCGGTACCGTGCTGGGCGTGATGCAGGCCCTGCGCGACATCGGCCGCAGCGGCATGGGCGGCATGGAAGTCGTCGCGACCGGCGTATCTGAGGCGCTGGTGACCACCGCCGCCGGCATTCTGGTCGCCATCGTGGTCGTGCTGATGCACCAACTGCTGCGCGCACAGCTGAATCGCGCCGTGCTGGAGGTGCAGGTGCTGGTCGAGGACGTCGCCGACGCCTTGGCCCGCGTGCCCGCCCAAGCGCTTGGCAACCTCGAGAAGACGCTGGGAATCGCCCCCGTCGCCGCGCCCAACGCCGCCGAGGCATCCCATGTCACGGCCTGATTGGGACGACCGGCCCGAGCTCGACACGCCCGAAAACGTCGAGTTGAACCTCACGTCGCTGATCGACGTCGTGCTGGTGCTGCTGATCGTGTTCATGGTGTCGGCGGGCGTGTATGTCGAGTCCGGCCGCGCCGATGCCGCTACGCAGGTGGAGCTTCAACTGCCCAGCGGAAGCTCGGTGACCGACCAGCCGCCCAAGTCCGAGATGGTCGTGCAGATCAACGCCGACGGCCTGCTGTTCCAGAATGGCGCTGCGACCGAGTGGCGCTCGATGACCAAGGAGCTCACGGACCGTCTGGGCCGCGAGCCGGACTTGCAAGTCCGCGTCGAGGCTGATGAAAGGCTGTCCTACTCGAAGGTGATGGAGACGATTCTGGAGCTCCAGTCGCTGGGCGTACGCAACATCGGCCTGGGCACCCGCTCGCAACAGCCGTAGCCGCAAAAAGCGAGAGCCCCCACCGCCCGAAAGGACGGCAGGGGCTCCCAAAAGAAACGCAATTCCCTTGCGGGAATCCGCGATTACTCGGCGTCGGCGATGACGGTCAGGGTCAGCTTGGCAGCGACGTCGCTGTGCAGCTTGACGGTGACGGCGTACTCGCCCACGGCCTTGATGTTGTCGGGCATCGCGATGTCGCGACGGTCGACGCTGTAGCCCTGTTCGGCCAGCAGGTCGGCGACCTCGCGCGTGGTGACGGAGCCGAACAGCCGGCCGTCCTCACCCGCATGACGGGTGACGGAAAGCTTGACCTTCGACATGTTCTCAGCCACCGACTTGGCCCCGGCGCGAGCCTTGGCCAGCCGCGAAGCCACGACACGCTTATTGTGCTCGAGCTCATGCACGTTGCGCTCGTTGGCCAACATCGCCAAACCGCGGGGCAACAGATAGTTGCGCCCGAAGCCATCGGCTACGGTCAGGATGTCGCCGATCTTGCCGACGTTCGGCACGTTCTCACGGAGAATGACTTTCATGGCGACCTCCTAGTCCGCAGTCGAGCTGGAGTACGGCATGAACGCCACGATGCGAGCCCGCTTGATGGCGGTCTGCAGCGAGCGCTGATGCGGAGCACACACGCCCGAGATGCGCCGCGGAACGATCTTTCCGCGCTCGGAGATGAACCGCTTGAGCATGCTCGGGGTCTTGTAATCGATGTACAGCGTCTTGTCGGCGCAGAAGGGGCAAACCTTGCGGCGGCCGAAGCGGCGCTGACGTGTGGGTTCGGCGGGCTTCATACGGCCTCCTCTTCGTTGTCGTCGTCGTCGTCATGGCGACCGCCACGGTCACGACCGCCGCGGTAGCCGTCCTCGCTCTGACGGCGCAGGTACTGCTCTTCCTCGTCCTCTTCGCGCTCCGGCGTGAGGCCCTCGACGCGCTTGCGCTCGGCCTCGATGTCGAATGCCTCGAACTGGTCGAGCTCGGACAGACGCACCGTCTGGTAGCGCAGAACCTCGGTCGACAGGCGGAGCTGACGCTCGCACTCGGCGACGAACTCCGGCGTGGAGACATACCCGAAGTACCAGTAATTGCCCTTCTTCTGGCGATTGATCTCGTAGGCCAGCTTGCGCTTGCCCCAGTCGGCCAGCTTCAACTCGGCTCCACCCAACGTTTCGAGCGCCTTGGTCAGACGGCCGTGCAATTTCTCGACGGCCTCTGCCTCGGTCTCGAGACGCGTGATGAAGATCGTCTCGTACATACGAACCAGCATGGAAAACTCTCCCCTCGGTTCCGCGACGGCTGCTATCCAGCCCTCGCGTTCGCCCGACATCCTCGAAAACCCTTGCCTGAAAGCGCCGGTTCCGTTGGTTGACGAGCGAGGAGCCGACCGCGTCGGACCTCCCGACGCAGTCCCGGTGGCGCAGACCTGCCGCCCACCGGTTCGGTTGCGACCAGGACGACCCGGCCGCAACCTCGTTCTACTTCGCCGCCTTGGCCTCTGCCGGCGGCTTTTCCTTCACGACGGTGTTGTACCGGTTCATCGCCGGTCGAACGCCGTCCTGCACGATCGCATCCACTGCCTCTGCGGCCCGCTCGATCACCTGCCCCAGCTCCGTCCGCTCGTGCGGCAGGAAGGGCGACAGCACATGATCCGCTGCATCCGCCTCGTCGGGTCGCCCGATGCCCACCCGCACCCGGACAAAGCCGTTCTGGGCGAACTGGGCGATGATGGACCGCAGGCCGTTGTGCCCGCCGTGACCACCACCCGCCTTGATCTGCGTGCGACCGAACGCAAGGTCCAGGTCGTCGTGGATCACGAGCAGCTCTTCGGGCGCGATGCCCAGAAACGCGCACATGGCCTGCACGGGGTGACCGCTCAGGTTCATGAAGCTGCCGGGCTTGAGCACCGCCACGTCGGTCGAGCCGAACCGCAGCTTGGTGAACTCGCCCTGAAAGCGCGTCTGCCAGCTTGCGCCTTGGCGCTTGGCCAGCAGATCCACGACCATCCAGCCCACGTTGTGTCGCGTCTCCGCGTACTTGCGGCCCGGGTTACCGAGCGCCGCGATCGCGCGGATGGGAGCATCGGTGACAAGGGTCTTCTCAGCCATCGCTTCGCCCATGTGAGGCGCGTGGAGCCACCGGGAGGCCGCGCAGGTCTCCCTCAGGTGGTCCGGACGGCCGGAGTGCCTGGATTACTTGACCTTCTTCTCGTCACCGGGGGCCGCAGCCTCGATCTTGACGGAGAAGACCTCGAAGATCTTGAAGCGCTTCTTGAACACCGGCGTGACGCCAGCGGGCAGCGGCAGGTCTTCGATGAACATCGCGTAACCGTTGTCGAACGGCGTGACGTCGATCTCGACCTTCTGCGGCAGCGTGGCCGGGGTGCACGAAACGCGGACGAAGCGGGTGATGTGCTCGAGGCGACCGCCGGCCTTCTGACCCGCAGAACGGCCGACCAGCGTCACGGGCAGCGTTACGTCGATGCGGGTCTCTGCAGTGACGCGCAGGAAGTCGACGTGGCGCAGCTCGCGGGTGACCGGGTGCAGCTGCACTTCCTTGGCGATCGCCAGCTGCTCGCCGGTCTCGCCATCGATCGTCAGCGAGAACAACTGGTTGCGGCCATACGGTCCCTGCAAGCCCTTGCGCAGGGGACGGGGCTCGACGACAGCCGACTTGGCCGCGGAGCCGCCACCGTAGACGACGGCGGGCAGCAGACCGGCGCGACGCACCTTCTTGGCGACGTCGCTGCCGGACAGGTAACGGGACTTGACCTGAATCTGGACGGTGTTCATGGACGCTCCGTGCTGGGGTGGCCTGCCTGCGTGATCGCCCATCGTGGGCCCCGGGACCGGACAATGCCGGGCCGGCGTGATCTGCAACGCTGCAGACTGTCTCGCGAAGTGACGTTCCGACCGGTGTTCCGGGCGGGCCGGACCGGGTCGCGTCAGAAACGCGGGGCCTGCGAGTATAGAGATCGATTGCGCAAAGTCAATCGGGCGGCGGGGACCCACCAAACCGGGATGCGGCCGAGCTCTCGACGCCGGGGCAGATGCTCAGAGGCATCCGGATGCGCGCAAGTGCCGCTATCTCAAAGTGTTTTGCAGCTTCTCGAACAGGTCGCGTTGTTCGGCCGACAGCTTGCGCGGCACGACCACCCGCACGTGGGCGAACAGGTCGCCCCGGCCGCTGCCACCCAGATGGGGCACGCCCTTGCCGCGGATGCGCACCTGCTCACCCGGCTGGATGCCGGCCGGCAGCTTGACCGCTTCGGTGCCGCTGTCGACCAAGGGGACGTCGATCGTCGCGCCCAGCACGGCCTGGACGACGTGCACGTCCACCTCACAGTGCAGGTCGTCGCCATTGCGCTGGAAGGTGTCGTGCGGCTCAACCGAGAGCACAACGTACAGATCGCCAAGGGGCCCGCCGCGTTCGCCCTTCTCGCCCTCGCCGGAGATCCGCAGCCGGGTGCCGGTATCCACGCCAGGCGGAACCTTCACCGCCACCTTGCGTTCGACCCGCTTCTGCCCTGCGCCGCCGCAGGAGCCGCAGCGGTCGGCTGGCCGGAGGATGCGCCCCTCGCCCTGGCAGCTGGGGCAGGTCACCGTGAAGAGGAACGGCCCCTGACTGTGCGCGACCTGACCGCGTCCCTGACACTGGCCGCAGGACTCGGCCTTGGAGCCTTCCTTGGCGCCTGTGCCGTGGCAGGGCTCGCAGGGCTCCAGACGCGGGATGACGATCTCCCTGCGCACGCCGGACACCGCCTCTTCCAAGCGTAGGCCCAGGTCGTAACGCAGGTCGCTGCCCCGGGCGGGTCGATTGCGAGGGCCGCCCCGCCCCCTGCTGCCGCCAAAGATGTCGCCGAAGAGGTCGCCGAAGTGGCTGAACAGGTCGTCCATCGAGCCGTAATTGCCGGCCGAGGGTCCGCCGCCGCCTTCGAAAGCCGAGTGGCCGAAGCGGTCGTAGCGGGCCCGCTTTGGGGCGTCGCTGAGGACCTCGTAGGCCTCGGCGCTCTCCTTGAAACGCTCCTCTGCCGCCTTGTCGCCCGGATTGCGGTCGGGGTGGTGCGCCATCGCGGCCTTGCGGAAGGCCTTCTTGATGTCTGCGTCCGTCGCGTCGCGCGGCAGCTCGAGAACCTCGTAGTAGTCGCGCTTTGCCATCGCCCGCTTCTCCCGTTGCGCCGGTCACCGCTTGTCGGACACACCGTGCCGCGGGCGCAAACAAGGCGAGATCCACGCGCGTGTCAAGGCCCATCCGCTGTGCTTCTGCCTGCATGCAGGAAATGGGCCGAAACTGTCCGAGGGGCTTGCTGCGACTTGCTGTTTGGCTCCCGCACTCCTAGACTCGATGCGTACCAGCCCTGAGGCGCGCGTTCGCGGAATAGGAGACCCCCGGGTCCCGTCCGCGGTGTTCAGCCTGCCTGCTGGTGTGTCTGGGTGGCCCACCGAATCTTTCGCAGCAGCGCCGCCGCGTGCCGGAACGCGCAGCGCCGAACCGACCACCTTCCGGAGCCGCACGGGACATGGAACTCAAGCAGGGCCTCTACATCGGTCAAAGGTTGGAGCAGCGGCTGGTGATGACCCAGCAGCTCCAGCAGGCGATCCGGCTGCTGCAGCTCTCCCGCACCGAGCTTGTCGACAGCATCACCGACGCCCTGAACGAGAATCCGCTGCTCGAGGAGGCCGCGCCCGCCGACGTGCCCTCGATGACGATGTCCAACGCCATTACCAGCGGCGAAGGTCAAGTTGCGGACTTCGAAGGGCCCGCGCAACGTCAGGAAAAGACTGAGATCGATTGGCAGTCCTACTTCACGGACCTGGCTCGTAGCCCCACCGAAGGGACCGGCAGCTACCGGGACAGCGATGAGGAGCGACCGGCCCTGTCGCAGACGCTGACCCGTGCGTCGACGCTGTCCGAATATGTCACCGAACAGCTCGGAACCATTGCGCTCTCAGCCCTGCAACGTGAGGTCGCCGAGGACATCCTGGGCAACCTCGACGACGACGGGTTCTTCCGCCCGAGCCGACTCGATATCTCGGGGGGAACGGAGTCTGCGCGTCGGCAGCTGATGCGTCAGGCCGCGGCGGCCGACATCGAAACGCAGGACACCCGCACCGGCTTTTCGCTGTACTGGCTCACCGACGACGAGATGGCCGCGTGGGAGGAGTTGGTCGGCGCAAAGGGCTGCAAGGTCGAGTCGTACTATGCGAATTCGACACGGGCGACGGCGGTGCTGCACGAGACGACCGAGCCTCAGGTGCGCGAGGTGCTGGACGCCATCCGAACGATGGACCCGCTGGGAGTCGCCAGCCGCGACCTGCGCGAGTGCCTGCTGACCCAGGCGCTGGTCCGGCATCCGGAGGAAAAGCGGCTGCACAAGCTGATCGACCGCCACCTGCCGAACATCGAAGCGCGCAATCATCAGGGGATTCGCAAGGATTTGCGGCTGACGGCGGAAGAGCTGCAGCGTCTGCTGGAGCTGCTGGCGACGATGGAGCCACGGCCCGGTCGCGAGTTCGTCGGTGAGAGCGCGCGCTACATCACGCCCGACGTACACGTCATCAAAGTTGGCGACGACTACACTGTGGTGCTGAACGAGGACGGCTTGCCCAGGCTGCGGGTGTCAAAGTTCTACCAAAACGCGCTGTCGGAGCAGGCGGGCAGCGAGGCGAAGGACTACCTGCAGGAGAAGATGCGTTCGGCGATGTGGATGATCCGCTCGATCCACCAGCGCCAGAGCACGATCCAGCGCGTCACCGAGTCGATCATGCGCTTTCAGCGGCCTTTTCTGGACGGGGGCATTGAGAAGCTCAAGCCGCTGGTCCTGCGCGACGTGGCCGAAGACGTGGGGCTGCACGAATCGACGGTCTCTCGCGTCACGACCAACAAGTACTGCCACACGCCTCAAGGCATCTACGAGCTGAAGTTCTTCTTCAACAGCCGTATCCAAGCGCAAGGCGGCGATGACATGGCCAGCGAGGCCGTCAAGCACGCGATCGCGAGGCTGGTCGAGAAGGAGCAGCCCACCGCACCCTTGTCGGATCAAGAGATTGCGGAGATCCTGCAGGGCGAGTGGGACCGGGGGCGAATGCTGTCCCGGCTGAATTGCACCGAGCACCAGCTCGAGGCGCTGTACCCCACGCAGACGATGACGATTGCCCGACGGACGGTCGCCAAGTATCGGGAAGCCATTCATATTCCTTCGTCGTCGCATCGGCGCAAGGTGTACTGAGTCCACGGCGGGAGGCGAGACGATGGCGGCCAACGGGCGTCTGGTGATCGTGACCGGCATGAGCGGGTCCGGCCGTTCGACCTGTCTGCGGGCCCTGGAGGACGTCGGCTACTACTGCGTCGACAACCTGCCTGCCGGCCTGCTTCCGCAACTAAACGAAACTATTCGCGATCGCCTGGAACACACGCCGGTTGCCGTCGGCATCGACGTCCGCGCTGGCACCCTGCTGGGCGATCTGGACCACGCACTCGACACGTTGATCGCATCCGGCGTCCGTCCGGAGGTGGTGTTCCTGGACTGCGCCGACGACATCCTGGTCCGCCGCTTCGCCGAGACGCGCCGCAAGCACCCGATTTGGCGGGCGGGCACGGTGAGCGAGAGCATCCGCTCGGAACGGCTGGCCATGTCGGCCATCCGCGAGCGCACCAGTTTGGTGCTCGACACGTCCGAGATGAACGTGCACCAGCTAAAGCGACAGGTGCAGAAGCTGTTCGACCCGGAGCACTCCGCCGAGATGCGCATGGTCGTGTCGGTCCTGTCGTTCGGCTACAAGCACGGCCTGCCGCGCGACGCCGACTATGTGTTCGACGTGCGGTACGTAGAGAACCCCTTCTTTATCGCTGAGTTGGCGCCGTTGTCTGGACTGGACCACGACGTCGCCAACTTCGTGATGCGCCGGGGCGGTGATCAGGCGCTGGCCAAGATGACGGCGCTGCTGGACCACGTGCTGCCGCTGCACGCCGCCGAGGGTCGGGCGATGGTGTCGGTCGCTTTCGGCTGCACAGGCGGCCAGCACCGGTCGGTCGCGCTGGCCGAGGCGATGGCCCAGCACCTGCAAGCGTCGGGAATCGGCCGCGTGACGGTCACCCATCGCGACGTGCGCACGCCGGACTGAATCCGCAGCACTTTCTGGCGCCCCGCCGCAAGACCGCGATACTGCGCGGCATGCGTTGGGGACTTGCCAGCATCCTGGGTCTGGGACTCGCGTGCCTTGCATGCGGGGCGGCCGAGGTCGAAGTCGATGACGACTGGGGCTACGCCGACGAGAGCGCGGTCGAGACGATTCCCGGTCGGACGCCTCTGCCGCACCGGCCGGGCACGCCCAAGTCCTCCCTATCGTTTGGCTCTGGTGGCGCCCCTGGGCCCGCGACCTGCTCCAACTCGGGGGAGGGTCCATCGCGATCGATCGGCAAGGCGTCAGAGGGAAGTCTGGAAAACCCTTGTCGCATCCCGACTTCTGGTCCCGGCTACTTGGCGCTGAGCAAGGACGCCTGGGCCACCGACGAGACGATCGCGCTGCTGCAGCAGGCCGCCCGACAGGTCGCCGAGCAGTTTCCCGGCAGCGGCCCCGTGCTGGTCGGCGGGCTGTCGGCGGAAGCCGGCGGATTTCTGCCCCCACACCGGTCGCACCAGTCGGGGCGGGACGTGGATCTTGGGTATTTCAGGACGGATCAGCCCAACGCCCGGCGCTTCACGCTGGTGGGTCCCGATGAGCTGGATGCCGAGAAGACCTGGGCGCTGATCGAAGCGCTGCTGTATACCGGCGAGGTCACTTTCGTCTTCATTGACCATGGGTTGCAGGCAAGATTGTACGAGGAACTGGTCGATCAAGGCTGGAGTGAGGACAGTCTCCAGCAGCTGTTCCAGTACCCGGAGGGGCCGACCGTGCCGCGCGGGCTGATCCGCCACTCGCCCGGACACGACAATCACCTGCATGTCCGGTTCCGCTGCGCCGCGAAGGACCGCCCGGACTGCGTGGACTAACGCAACCGTCTGCGCGGACAGCCTTTTTCAGAACGGCCGGGGCAGCCTCGCCCAGTTCAGCGTGTACGTGCGCCAACCGACCAGCAGCATGACCTGCTGATCGTCCAGATGCGTCTTCGGCAAGCCGTCACCCACCGACAGCCAACGGTTCGCCCAGCGCAACGTCAGCCAAAGACCCGACGCACCTCCGCGAGGTGACAGAGGAAAGTCGAGTCCGGCCCCCAGACCGATGGTCGGCGCCCAGTGCACGCGCGCTTCGGGACCGTCGGTGCGCGCCACCGCCGCCGAGGCAAACAGGTGAAAGCCCGAGATGACGTCACTGGCGTACGCGTCCCACACGAGGAAAGGGAAGCCCGGATGCGTCGCCAACAGGACGCCCAGCTCGTCGCGCGACAGGCGTGACCCCTGCGACGCGTGCTCGTAACCCAGCTCCGCATCGACCAATTGCAGGACCGTCGCGAGCCGCCCGGCCACCCGCACCCCCCACCCGGATCGGTCGATACCGACCACCGAACGGTCCAGATGCGTCAACGTCGGACCGACCACGAAGCCCGTGGACTTGCCGTCGAAGTGGTACTCGGGAGGCGAAATCGGTACCGGTGCCGCAAGCGCCAGGTCCGCGATCAGGCCGCACGCCAAGGTCGCGATCAGGCCAACGGTCGCGTGCCGGAGCGGCATCGCGGTCAGCGCCGGATGACGGCCGACGTGTTGCCGGCGAACGCGGTCGGCGGCAGCTTCGAGGTGGCCTTCGAGCGGAACGGATAGACCTCGACGATCGTGAAGCTGCTGCCCTTGAGACCCTTGACCGTACCGGTCATGCCCTTCTTCACTTCCTTGTTGTCGCCCGCGGACAGGGTCAGGAACGAGCCTCCACCGGAGTCACGCGCGTCGATGACCGTGCAGTTGATGTCCTCGACTTCGGGGACCGCGGGGGTCGGGGCGGGGGTCGGCTCCTTGGCGGCAGGCGTCACGCAGCGTCCGGTGGCGCGCACACAGACCTGACCGCGCGGGCAGGTGACGCCCTCGCACTTGTTCTCAGGCCGCGTCGCGGTCTTGACGCACTTGTTGGTCGCCTTGTCACAAGCCGAATCTTCCGGGCAATCCCCACCGCAGGCCTTGTCGACGCACTTCTGATCGACGCACTCCTGCTGCGGTGTGCACGAGGCGCACGGGTCCGAGGCCTCCCCCACCTCGACCGCGTACTTGCCCCTGCCGCTGGTGGCCTTGAACCGCACCAAGTAGCGCATGTCGGGCTCGACTTCGAACTCGAGCTTGATCGTCACGGCGCTGCCGGGCGGGATGGGCTTCTCAGCGACGCGATCGCCGACCTCGGTGAAGACGGTGACGAAGCCGACGATCGTCGACTCCTCCCACTTGCCCAGCGAAATCCGCAGCTCCATCTTGCCCTTCTGCTCGGGCAGGATGAACCGCCAGTCCTCCTGATCGCCGGCAGCCGCGTCGAGCTTGTCGTCGGTGGGCTCGAGCCGGGCGAACGGACGGGCCTTGGTGCGCGACTCGTCACCGTCGGGGTCCTTGAGGCTTTGACCGGAACAGGCCGACAGGACTGCAAGCCACACGGTCAGGACCAACAGAAGACTGCGGGAAGAACAGAACATCTCGCACCACCTTATGATCGAGCGGACCCGACGAACCCGGGACCACGCGGGGTTCTCGTCCCCTGCGCCGACTGCCGAGCCGACCGCAAGTTCCGGATCCAAGCCCCAAGCGTTGCCACAATTCCGCACGGATGTGCAAGGGGGCCACACGCGGAATCGCGGCGCGACACGTCACATGTTCACTGTTTCTGGCTTTCTGTCCAGAGGTTGCCGCATCCGGCCGGGAGTTCCCGCACCGCGTCCCGCTCCTGCGGTCAGTCGCAACGGCGATCGGAATCGGGTAGAACTCGGCCCGCGCGCCCGGCCGACTGCGCCCGCCAAGGACCCTCATGACCGACGCCCTGCCCCCCGAACGGCTGCTGCTGGCCAGCGGCAACGCAGGAAAGCTGCGCGAATTGCGACAGCTGTGCCGCGATCTGGGCGTGACCGTGCTGGGTCCCGCGGAGTGGACCGCCGAGTCCGGTCGAGAGCTGCCTGAGGTCGTCGAGGACGCCGACACTTTTCTGGGCAACTCGCTGAAGAAGGCACTGTCGGCATTTCGGGCCACGGGTCTCAGTGTGGTCGCCGACGACTCCGGCCTGTGCGTTGACGCCTTGGGGGGCCATCCCGGCGTACACAGCGCCCGTTTTGCCGGACCGCAGGCAGACGATGCGGCCAACCGAGCGCTGCTGCTGGAGAAGCTGGCCGACGTCGAGGACGGCGCGCGTGGCGCGGCGTTCCTGTGCACGCTGGTGCTGTGCGGTCCGTTGGCGGAAGGACCCGACGCTGGCCGCTCCGAGGATGGCGTGCCGTGGCGCGCTTTCGTCGGCCGCACTGAGGGGCGTATCACGCGAGCGCCTGCTGGTGACGGCGGCTTCGGCTACGACCGGCTATTCCTGTCGCCTGAGCTGGGCGTGACGTTTGCCCAAGCCGACGCCGCGGCAAAGAACCGCCTGTCGCATCGTGGACATGCCTTTGCCCGCTTGGCCACCCACCTGGCGTCGGTCCTCGGCGGCGAGCCCAAGCGCCCGCTGTACGTGCGGCTTTCCGGACTGCACGCGCTGACACGGGCGCTGGACCTGAGCATCGCCCGTGAGCTGCGCTACGCCGACACCGCCCTGGAGAACGCGCTGGGCGAGCAACCGCAGCTGGGTCCCAAGGAGCGAGCGGCCGTCGCTGAGCTGCATTGGCACGCGTTGCGGACGCTGTCGCGGCTGACGCTGGCCCGCATGGCGGTGCTAGGCGCCGCCGCGCCGCCCGGCCCGCCCGACCCGCGCCGCCTGGATGCGCGCGATGCCCCGCTGCTGGCCACGCTGGCTGCGACCGATCTGGATGCCGAAGGCGCCCCCCGTAGCTGGGAGAAGAAGACCGGCCCCGCCACGGTGCTGGACGGACTGCTCGACCGCAATCCTGGCTTCAACGAGCGGCTGAAGGTGCCGCGCCAAGGGCTGGAGTCGGCGCTGCGAACCGCGGCCTACGCCTCGCGATCCTGGTCCGATGTCGAAGTCCTGGCTTTGGAGCTCGGCTACACGGTCGAGTTCATGCAAGCGTGCATCGCCCAGCTGGGGCGCGATCACACGGTCGCCGCCCTGACGTATATGAATCGCCGGGGCCCGTTGACCCTGCGCGTGAATTCGCTCCGCACCAACCGCGACCACGTGGCAGACCTGCTGCGAGCGGAAGGGGTCCCCACGGCGCCGATCGACGGACTTCCCCACGCGCTGCTGTCTTTGGCCTCAGCGCGCCTGACCGCGCTGCCCGCTTTCCAGCAGGGGCTGTTCGAGATCCAGGACGAGGGCAGCCAGCGCATCGCCGCCGCCGTGCACGCACAACCGGGCGAAACGGTGCTGGATTGGTGTGCCGGCGCGGGCGGCAAGACCTTGGCGCTTGCGGCCGACTTGCGAGGACGTGGCCAACTGGTGGCCCTGGACACCCACGCCAAGCGGCTGAGCGAGTGCGACCGGCGGCTGAAGCGTGCTGGCATTTCCCAAGCGGGGACAAGGCCTTTGCCACGCGGCGAGGGGCCCGTTCCGGGCGTGCCGACGGCCGACGCCGTGCTGGTCGATGCGCCGTGTTCGAGTTCGGGCGCCCTGCGACGCAACCCCGAGCTGCGCTGGCACGTGGACGGCGAGTGGCTGGGACGTTTCCCGGCGCAACAGCTGGCGATCCTGGAGCGCGCCGCGCGGCACGTGAAGCGCAACGGTCGCCTGATCTACGCGACCTGTTCGCTCATGCGCGCAGAGAACGAGGACGTGGTCGCAGCCTTTCTGGCCCGCCACCCGGACTACCGCAAGCAGACGGAAGCTCGCTTCGGACCAGCGGATTCGGCGTTCCTTGCGACACACCCCCTTGCGCATACAGGCCCGGATGGCTTCTACTGTTGCGCCCTGGACCGGACAGCGCCGGTGACAGCGAGAGAACAACCCTCCGAATAGCCAGGGTTTTCTCCATTCCCCCCGCACCGGAGGACGATCGTGGCCCCCAACATCCGCAAACCGCCGTCCCGGCCGGGGAGCACTCTGGGGCGCAAGCCTGCCAAGCGGCGCGAGAAGGGGTCGACCAAGCGCGGCGTCGGCTCGACCCGTTCTGCCCCCCATCCGGCCGTCTACGATCGCGAGCGCACGTCCGAATTCGACCCAAGGTCCGGCCCCCGCGCCGCACCGTCCACCGGTCCCCGACCTGCTGCCGGTCCGCGTTTGGGCGCGGGAGTGCGCGCACCCGTCGAAGCGCCGGCCCATCCGGCCCCGATCGAGCGCCCGCTGCCGCCGCCACCGCCCGAAATCCGCTGGGAGGAACTGGCGTGGGAGGCTGCAAGGGCGCATCCGGACGACGACTTTGCGTCCAAGGAGCCGCGGCCGTTTCGCTGTGGTCAAGTGACGCTGGCCGGCCAGCCCAACGTCGGCAAGTCCACGTTGATGAACCGCGTGATCGGCGAAAAGCTGGCGATCGTCAGCCCCAAGCCGCAGACGACGCGCGACCGGATCGCGGGCTACTGGACCGGACCCGACACGCAGATCGTGTTCCTGGACACGCCCGGCATCCACAAGGCGCGCTCGCCGCTGAACCGGGCGATGGTCGGCGTGGCGATCGAGTCGCTGGAGACCGTCGACGTCGTGGTGCTGGTGGTGGATGCCCAGAACGCGGTGCGGTGGGCGGACAAGATCGCCAAGCAGAAGGGGCCGTCGGCACCGCTGAGGCAGACGCCAGCGGTCGCGGACGAAGCGAATGAACCTGAGGACTTCGGAGAGGACGAAGGCGGCGAGGAGGCCAAGGAGACCGAGGCCCCACTGCTGTTCGACCCGCGCGTGGCTCCCGGGGAGCGGCGGGTGATTCGGTCGATCCTTCGCTACAACAAGAAGTGGATGGTGGCGCTGAACAAGGTCGACGTGACGCGGCACATGGCACTACTGCCTGTGATTCAGGCGTACTCCGGCCTGCCTCACGTGGGACCGATCGTGCCGATCAGTGCCCGGACCGCCGACGGCATCGCGCCGCTGGTCGAGGCCATTCGCACCTATCTACCTGAACAGCCAGCGGACTTCTCTGCCGACGAGTTCACCGACCGCAGCGTGCGCTTCTTGTGCGCCGAGTTCCTTCGCGAGCAGGTGTTCCTGCAAACCCGCGAGGAGGTTCCGTACGGCGTCGCCGTCGAAATCGAGAAGTTCGAGGATCTGGCCGACCTGACGCACGTGCAGGCGGTGGTCCACGTCGAGAAGCCGGCCCAGCGCGCGATCCTGATCGGCAAGGCCGGCGCGAGAATGAAGGAGCTGGCGACCGCCGCCCGCGCCCAGATGGAAGAGCTCTTGGGCCGCAAGGTCTTCCTGGAAGTGCACGTGCGCATCGAGCCCAAGTGGTCGGAGCGCATCGAGATGCTCAAACAGTTCGGGTACATCCTGTGACCGTCATCGAACCGCTCATCGCCATCGTCGGACGCCCCAACGTGGGCAAGTCGACCTTGTTCAACCGCCTGATCGGCAAGCGCACGGCCATCGTGCACGACCTGCCCGGCGTGACCCGCGACCGCCACTACGGCACTGCCGAGATGCAGGGCCACCAAGTGCGGTTGGTCGACACGGGCGGTTTTGCTCCCGGCGAGGAGGAGGGGATGCTGCCGCTGATGCGGGAGCAGGCCACCATGGCGATCGAGGAGGCCGACGCGATCGTCTTCCTCTGCAACGCCCGCGACGGCGCCACGCCAGCGGACGAGGAAATCGCCCGGATCCTGCGCCGCACCGACAAGCCCGTGTTCTGTGCCGCCAACAAGTGCGACAGCCCTGGCATCGAGATCGAGGCGATGGCGCTGTATTCGCTGGGCTTTGACACCGTCTATCCGATCGCCGCCGCCCACAACATCGGCACGTTGGATCTGGTCGAGGCCGTCATCTGCACGCTGGAGGCCAACGGCGCGTTTCATCGGGACGCGGACGACGAGAACGACGACGAGCAGCCGCCGGTCGAGGAAGGCCCCGTGCGCGGCGGACGCGTCGACCGGGTGCGCGTGTGCTTCGTGGGTCGACCCAACGTCGGCAAGTCGACGCTGGTCAACCGCCTGTTGGGCAGCGAGCGCGTGATCTGCGCCGACCAGCCGGGCACGACGCGTGATGCGATCGATATCGACTTCACCTATCAGGACGAGGCCTTCACCTTGGTCGACACCGCTGGTCTTCGCCGCAAGCGAGCGATTACCGAGCAGATCGAGCAGTACTCCGTCAGCCAGGCGGTGCGCGCGATCGAGCGGTGCCATGTGGCGGTGCTGGTGCTGGATGCGACCCAATCGCTGGCCGATCAGGACGCCAAGATCGCTGCGCTGATCGAGGACCGCGGCCGGGCGTGCGTGATCGCGATCAACAAGTGGGACCTGGTCGAGAAAGAGACCATGACGTCGAAGGGTTACGAGATCGACATGGTCGATCGGATGCCCTACCTGACCCATGTGCCTCACGTCTTCATCAGCGGACTGACCGGCCAGCGCGTCGAGCGGCTGTTCGACGTCGTGCGCAAGGTCTACGCGAACTTCAACCGCCGCGTGGGCACGGGCGAGTTGAACCGGTGGATCGAGCGCCAGCAGATCAGCCACCAGCCACCGACGTATCGGGGCAAGCGCCTGCGCATCTACTACGCGGCGCAAGTGGGCGTGCGGCCACCGCAATTCGTGATGCAGGTCAACACCTTGGGCGCCATTTCGCCGGGTTACGAGAAGTTCCTGATGAGCAAGATGCGGGAACAGTGGGAGCTCGAAGGCTCGCCGATCAAGCTGCGCCTGAAGCAAAAGGCCGCCCGCCGTGCCCGTACCGGCGCCTCTGTCCCCGATGCCGCAGGTGTGACGAGCGAGGAGACTTGGGAAGAAGGAGACGGTCCCGAAGAGTGGCAGGAAGACGAAGACACCCCCAAGACCGGCGATGCGGTCGAGGGCGACGACGACTTCCCCACGGCCAGCTGGGACGACGACGAGTAACGACGCCGGGGGAATCCGATGCTGACCGCGTTGCGCGTCGCGGACTTTGCGATCCTCGAGGCTGCCGAGCTGTCGCTGGGTCCGGGCCTGACCGCGGTGACTGGCGAGACGGGCGCCGGCAAGACCATCCTGATCGAGGCGCTGGCCGCGGTGCTGGGCGGGCGGGCGACTGAGCGGGTGGTGCGCGCCGGCCGTGAAACTGCTGAGATTGAAGCGCAATTTGAGGGCGTCGGCCCGACCACCGCGGCCCTGCTGCAGGAGCTGGGCATCCCGGATGGCGACGGCTCGCTGGTGCTGCGGCGCGTGATCGGCAGGCAGGGGGCGCGGCGCTGCTACATCAACGGCCGACTGGTCACGCTCGCGCAGCTGCGGTCGGTGGCCGCACCGTTGGTCGATCTGAGCTCTCAGCACGCGCAACATCGCCTGCTGGAGAAGGATTCTCACCTCGAAACGCTGGACCGCTTTGCCGGACTGACGGCCACCCGGCAACGCCACGCGCAGTTGTACGGGGAGTGGCGGACCCTTCGTGATGAGCTGACCACACTCGAGTCGCGTCGACAGCAGCAGGCCGAGCGCCTGGACTATTTGCGTTTCGTGCACAAGGAGTTGCAGGACCTCGACGCCAAGCCGGGCGAGCTGCCGGACCTGCAGGCCCGGTTGCAGCGGATGAAGGCAGCGGAGGCGTTGGCCAAGGCCGTCGGAGAGGCGTCGGGGCTGTTGGGCGACGACGGCGGTGCGCGCGATCGGCTGTCACGGGCAGCGCGAGCGGTCGGACGTTTCGCGCATCTGGACCCCAAACTGACCGATCTGGCGGAGCGCGTGCGCGAGGTCGAGGCGCAGGTGGCCGATGTCGCTGCGGATCTCGAGAGCTACGTCGAGCACGTGGAGCGCGACGAGCGGCAGTTGACCCGCCTGTCCGAGCGGCTGGACGCCGTGCAGCGCGCAGTTCGCAAGTACGGCGGCAGCGAGGAGACCCTGCTGGCGCGGCGCAAGGCGGTGGCCGACGAGCTCGATGGCGACACGGCCGAGCTGCGGGTGCACGAGCTGGCCAAAGCCGTCGATGCGGCCGCCAAGGCCATGCGCGTCCTGACGAACCAGCTGTCCCAAGCGCGGCGCGACGCGGTCGCGGGGCTGCAAGACGGCGTGGCGGCGGTCGTGCGCCAGCTGGGGATGCCGGCGGCTCGCTTCCGGGTCGCCCTGCGTTTCGACGCAACCGCGGACCCCGGGCCTTTCGGCTGTGACGATGCGCAGTTCTTCCTGCGCGCCAACGCGGGCGAGGCCGAAGGGCCGCTGCACGAGGTGGCCTCGGGCGGCGAGCTGTCACGGGTCCTGTTGGCACTGCAGCGGGCGTGCAACGACGCCGTGCGGGCGGTCGGCGACTCATCGACGGTGGTGACCTGCATTTACGACGAGGCGGACGCGGGACTGTCGGGGTCGACAGGACTCGTCCTGGGTCGCTTTCTGGGCGAGGTCGCCGAGCGTCAGCAAGTCCTGTGTATCTCCCACTTGCCCCAGGTGGCCGCAGCCGCCGACACGCACATCGCGGTCGCCAAGTCCGAAGTCGACGGTCGCACGCGGTCCGACCTGCGGGTGCTGGACGATCCTTCGCGGGTGGCCGAGCTGGCGCGCATGTTG
>JBMOIG010000016.1:0-50363 GCA_049317445.1 Myxococcota bacterium
TCCCCCGGACGGTGGCCATTCCCGACGTGATCACACGGAAGCGACAGCGGTGGGCTTGTGGAACTGGGCGGCCAGCTTCTGCAGCCGATCGAGCAGCTCGTCGATGAGGAAGGGCTTGTCGAGGAAGTCGTCCGCGCCGTACAGCGGAGCCGTCATCTCGTTGAGGTTGGGCCCGATCGCGGTGAGCATCAGGATCCCCACGTCGGCGAATTCGGGGCGGGCGCGCAGGGCCTTGCAGACCTCCCACCCATTCATCTGCGGCATCATCACGTCCAACAGGACGAGGTCGGGCTTGTGGGCCAGTGCCGCGCGCAGGGCTTCTTCGCCATCATAGGTCAACGTGATGCGATACCCTTCCGAAGTCAGCGACTTGCGAAGGATCGCGGCGATCTCGAGGTCATCCTCGGCGACCAGCACGTGGATGCCATTGTCCTTGGGCATGGGGTCGTCTCCGTTCGGTCCGGGCGTCGGCGCCCGAGCTCGTGCTCTCTAGTCCTCGTCCTGGCGCGCCGCTTCGGTCGCCTGCTTGGCGATGTCCTGAGCTTCCGCTGCGCGAGGATCGATCGACGGCAAAATGCGTACGACCTGACGAGCCAGATCGCGGGCAGCCGCGTAGTTCTTCTTGGACATGTTGTCCTTGGCTTCCTTCAGCATCGACGAAGCCTGCGCAACGCACCGGCCCTCGAGCTGGACGGCCTCGGGCTTGTCCGGCTGATAGTTCATCGCCTCGCGCACGGCATCGGCGGCGTCGGCGTAATTCTTGCCAGCGAACGAGGCCTTGGCCACGGCCAGATAGGCGTCGGCGATCTTGCCGGCCAACCAGCCACCATGGGCACCGTCGACGCGACGGTCGGCGTTGTACGCGGCCTTGTAGGCACCGGCGGCCTTGCGCGGACTGGACGACGCGCCTGAAGCGGTGTCGAGCTCGTCGCGCACGGACTTGACGGCCGCCGCATAGGCGCTGGCCTTGGCCTTTTGGTCCTTCGGGTATGCGCCGTTGGCGATCGCCTCGAACTGCTCAATCGCCGTCGCCCAGTTCTTGCCGTGGTAGGCCGCAAGACCCATGGCGAAATCGGCCTTCTTGCCTCCCGCGGCAGCCGCGACGGCAGCCGGCGCAGCCACGACGGTCGCTGCCTTGGCAGGCTCCTTGGCGACCTTCTCCGGTTCCTTGGCGGCTTTGGGCGTTACCTTGACCGTCTCCTTGACCGTTTCTTTCGCCGCCTTGGCGGGAGCGCTTGGAGCCTGACCCGCGGCCTCGGTGGGCTTGCCCTTGGTGTCCGGTGCCGCTGCCGCCGCATCGGCTCCGCCGGCCGCCTCGGGCGCGGACAGGCCAGCACGCAAGGTCTTGGCCTCATTGTGCTTGGGGTCGACCGCCAGAACGGCGTCCAGTGCAGCGATCGCGGTGGCGTTGTCCCCGGCTTCCTGCGCCTTGCGGGCGTCGCCGAGCTTGGACGAAACGAACTCTTCGCGCGCCGCCGTCAGCTCTTCCTGTGCATCGGCAGACAAGGCAGACGACTCGGGCACCTCGGCAAATTGCGAGAAGGCCTCGAGGTAGCGCTTGCCCTTGACGGCCTCACGGGCGCCGTCCAGCGTCTCCTGAGCATCGACCTCGCGCTGGGCCACCTTCAGCAGGTCCTTGACCTCCTGATTTTCGGGGTCGGCTTTCTTGGCCGCCCGCAGGGTGTCCGCAGCCTCAGCGAACGCCTTGTCGGCGATCTGTCCCTTGGCCTTGGCAACCATCGCGTCGGCTTCCGAGCCCTCTCCAGCCGCCACGGCCTTGGCCACTGTGCCGCCGCTGCTCTTGCCCAGCACCAGCCAAGCCGCGATCCCGCCGCCCACCAGCACCACCAGCACCACGGCGGCAATCGCCAGGATGATCGGCAGGTTGGACTTGCCAGTGGAGGCTGCCGCCTCACGGCCCGTCACGACGGGAGCCGCGCCTCGCTTGCGTGCGACCTGCCCCTCGATGTGGAATTCCAGCACGCTGGTGCCGACTTCGATCTGGTCACCCGGCTCAAGCACCTTGCGGGCCTGCTTGCTGCCGTTGATGTTGGTACCGTTGGCGCCGCCCAAGTCGTGCAGCACGGCCTCGTCGGGGGTGCGCTCGATCTTGAAGTGCTTGCGCGACACTGCCGGGTCGGCCAGCACGATCCTGCAGTCCAGACCGCGACCGACCAGCGACTGCCCTACCTCGATGCGATGGATCTTGCCGCGATCTGGACCAGAGACTACGCGCAACTCCATTGGACGGGCAGGCGGAGCCACCGGCGCGCGCGCCGGCGTCGGGTCGAAGTCGACCGCGTCGAGCATGCGCGTCGCCTGATCTTCTTCCTCAGGCGGGGGAGGCGGCGGAGCGACCGGACGCGGACGCGGCGCCATCGGCATTGGCCGAGAGGGCCGTTGGGCCGGCGGCGGCGGGGGTGCCGAACGGACAAACTCCGTAGGGGGCGGCACGAAGTCGTCCATGTCCATCGCGCGCGTCTTCTCTGCGCCTTCCTGGTCTTCCGGTCTTGGCGCACCGCGCTGGTTGCCAAAGCCAATGCCGCCTCGCCTGTCCTCGTTGCCCATCTGCTTGCCTCGGTGAAGGGCGCCCCGGGTTGCGTGCGTGTGCGACCTAGGGGGCGATCTGCTCTAGCACAGATGCCGCGGCCCGACAATTCTCTAAACGTGTCGCCCGGGTCGAGATCGCCTCCGCGGCAGCGGTGAATCCCAAGTTCGGGGCGTCCGGCCCAAAACGACGAAACCCCCCGCGAGGGCTTCGCGAGGGGTACGTGCGTTCGACACCGCGGCGACGGGCGCGATCAGGCGATCGGCGCGAGCGGCTGCACCGTGATGGTGGAGCGTCCGTGCAACACGCCGAACTGGACCGTGCCGTCGACCAGCGAGAACAGGGTGTAGTCCTTGCCCGTACCGACGTTGCGACCCGCGTGGAAGGTCGAGCCGACCTGACGCACGATGATGCCGCCCGCGGGGACGAACTGGCCGCCCTGACGCTTCACGCCGCGGTACTGGGGATTCGAGTCACGGCCGTTGCGAGACGAGCCCTGGCCTTTTTTGTGAGCCATGATGTCCTCCGATCGGGGCAGCGGCTGCTCGTCCGTTCAGGACGGCCGCTCCGGGTGTCCGTATGCGATCAGCCCTCGACGGCCGAGATGCGCACGCGCGTGATGCTCTGGCGATGACCCATCGTCTTGCGGCTGTTCTTGCGCCGACGATACTTGTGGATCAGCACCTTCTTGTCGCGGGTCTGCTCGACGACGGTACCGACCACGCGGGCGCCGTCCACCGTGGGCACGCCCACCTGAACGCCGTTGTCGCCGGACAGCAGCAGCACGCGGTCAAATACGACCTCTGCGCCACGCTCGCCTTCGAGCTTCTCGACGGTCAGCTGGGTGCCGACCTCGGCGCGGTACTGCTTGCCGCCCGTCTGGATGATTGCATACGTCGCCATGACCACGTTCTCCAAAGCTGTCGTTCGAGGTCGCGCAGGCCAGTGGCCGTGACGCGGGGAGCGGAAGTGTGCCGCGAACCTGCCTCCGCGTCAAGGTTCCCGCGCCCTCAGGCAGCCAAGTGTCCTGCCAGCTTGCTTGCAACACCCCGCCACGGGACCTAACCTGTCGCGCCCATGCCACCACCCGCCACCCATCGCCGCTTCGACTTTGAGGGCTTGCTGCTCTCTCTGGAGCATCGCGCGCCGTTGACCGTGTTGGCCACCGCAGAGGCCGGGGTGGTGCCGTTCGTCCTGTCGAGCGTCCGGCACCGTCTGGACCGGCCACTGGTGATCGTGGTGCCCGACGAACGGCGCATGCGACAGGTGATCGAGGGCCTTGGGGCCTTCGAAGCCGAGCTTTGGCCCGGACTTGCGCCCGTCGTGCGGTTTGAGGCCAATGACGTGTCGCCGTGGCAGGAGATCGCGCCGATGCGGGCGCTCGCGGGGCGGCGGATCTCGGCCGGCTATCGGCTGAACCTGGGGCTGGGCGTTGCGGCAATCGTCTTGCCTGTCGCGGCCTTGCTGAATCGGACGCTGTCCGGGCCGGTTCTCGATCGCAGCACGGCGCTTGCATCGGTTCACGCCAATCTGGACCGCGTCGAGCTGGTCGAGCTGCTGGCGGCCGGCGGCTATGAGCGGACGCCGTTGGTCGAGGATCCGGGGACTTTCGCGCTGCGGGGCGATGGCATCGACGTGTGGAGTCCGCTGTACGACGCCCCGGCGCGGGTGGACATGCTGGGCGACGACGTGGCCTCGATCCGCCGCTTCGACCCCGAGACGCAGCTGGCGCTGGACCAAGGTGGTCACCTGATCGACCTGTTGATGCCTCCGGCGCGCGAGCTGCTGCTGGACCCGGCGTCGGTCGTCGCTGCCGAGACGCGCTTGATCGCGCTGGCGGATCACTTGGACGTGGGCAACGTCGAGCTGCGCGGCGTGCTGGACGAGCTGCGGGCCGGTCACGTCGTGCCGGGGATGGAGGCGCTGCTGCCTGCGCTGTCGCCGGATCGGTCGACGCTGCTCGAGCTTGCGCCCCCGAACGGCGTGCACGAGCCGATCGTGGTGCTGGACAACCCTGACGCCTGCATGGTCGCGCTGGATGCGGCCTGGCAGGAGCACGTCGCGCATTTTCAGCAAGCGCGCGCCGCGGGGCGATTCGTGTTTGCGCCCGAGCAGTTGTTTGCCACCCCGGAGCAGGTTCGCCAGCAGTTGGCCCGCCGCATCCAGTTGCACGTGCGGCCGTTCACCATTCACGAGGACGCGGCCCTGCCGACCTTCCAGCTGGACGTCGGGTCGAACCGCGAAGTGGCGGCCGAGCTGCGGGAGGCGCGGGGCCACGACGAGGGTCTGCGGCCGCTGGTGTCGCGGATTCGGCTGGCCCGCAAGCTGCAGCAACTGGTCGTGATCGCGGCGCACGGCGAGGGCGGGCGGCAGCGGCTGGCGGCGATCCTGCGCCACTATGGCGTCGGCGCCGAGTTCCACGAAGGACCACTGAGCCCCGCCGACATCGCGGAGCTGAGGCTGCGCAAGGACTTGGACGCGCTGCTGGTGCTGGGAGGGTCGGGCGAGGGCTACCACATCGAGGCGCTGCACCTGCTGGTCGTCGACGAAAACGAGATCTTCGGCCAGAAGACCACCAAGCCCAGCGTGGCCACCCGCAAGAAGCAGACCTCGGGCCAGATGATCCGCGACATGGCGGAGCTGGTCGAAGGCGACTACGTGGTGCACGTCGACCACGGCATCGGCCGCTTTGTGGGCCTGAAGCGCATCGAGGCGGCGGGCGTGGCGCAGGACTTCCTGCTGATCCTCTACAAGGAGGACCAGCGGCTGTATGTGCCCGTCACGTCTCTGGATCGCGTGCAGAAGTACGTCACGGCCGAGGCGGCGTCGCCGACCCTTGACCGGCTGGGCCACGACCGCTGGCTCAAGGTCAAGCGCCGCGTCCGCAAGGCCGTGGCGGAGGTCGCGCAGGAGCTGGTGCGCCTCTACGCTGAGCGACAAGCCCGCCCGGGACATGCGTTTTCCGAGCCCGATGAGCTGTACCGCGAGTGGGAGGCGTCGTTCCCGTGGGAGGAGACGCCCGACCAGCAGCGCGCGATTGACGAGGTGTTGCTGGACCTGTGCACGCCGCGGCCTTCTGACCGGCTGGTGTGCGGCGATGTGGGCTATGGCAAGACGGAAGTGGCGATTCGCGCTGCGGTCAAGGTCGCGCTGGACGGCAAGCAGGTCGCCCTGCTGGTGCCGACGACGGTGCTGGCCGAGCAGCATCGGCTGACCGTGATCGAGCGCTGTCGCGGGTTGCCGGTCCGCATCGAGTCGATCTCGCGCTTCCGGTCGCCGGCCGAGCAGAAAGACGTGCTGGACGGGCTGGCCAAGGGCACGGTCGACATCGTGGTCGGCACCCACCGGCTGCTGTCCAAGGACGTGCACTTCAAGGATCTCGGGCTGTTGCTGATCGACGAGGAACACCGCTTCGGCGTGGGGCAGAAGGAGCAGATCAAGAAGTGGAAGAGCCAGATCGACTGCATCACGCTGTCGGCCACGCCGATTCCGCGCACGCTGCAGCTCGCCACCCTGGGTCTGCGCGACCTGTCGCTGATCTCTACGCCGCCTGAAAACCGCAAGTCCGTGCGCACCATCGTGTGTCGCGGCACCGACGACGTGATCGTCGAGGCCTTTGATCGCGAGCTGGCTCGCGGCGGTCAGTTGTTCTACGTGTGCAACCGCATCGCGAAGCTGGAGGCTCTGGCGGCTCACCTGCAAGAGCTGGTGCCCGGCGTGCGTCCCGTGATCGCCCACGGCCAGATGGAGGAGTCGGCGCTGGAGGACGCGATGCTGCAGTTCATGCGGCGCGAGGCCAACGTCCTGATCACCACCACGATCATCGAGAGCGGCCTCGACATCCCCAACGCCAACACCATGTTCGTCGAGCGTGCTGACACCTTCGGTCTCGCCCAGCTCTACCAGCTGCGGGGGCGCGTCGGCCGGTCGTCGGTGCGCGCCTACTGCTACCTGATGGTGCCCGAGCGCGAGGCGATGACGACCGACGGCGCGCGGCGGGTGGCGGTGCTCGAGCGCTTCAGCGAGCTGGGCTCCGGCGTGCAGATCGCCAGTCAGGACCTGGAGATCCGCGGTGCCGGCAACATTCTGGGCGAGGAGCAGTCGGGCCACATCGCCGAGATCGGCTACGACCTGTACGTCAAGATGCTGGAAGAGGCGGTGGCCGAGCTGCGGGGTGAGGAGCTGGGCGCGCCGGTCGACCCCGAGATCAAGGCCAACGTCACGGCCTACCTGCCCGACGGCTACATTCCCGACCCGAACCAGCGGCTGCTCGCCTACAAACGGCTGGCGTCGGTGCGGTCGGAAGCCGAGCTGGATCAGGCGGTTCGGGTGCTCTGCGACCGCTATGGCCGACTGCCCGGCCCGGCCCAGGCGCTGGTCGACACGCTGGAACTGCGGGTGCTGGCCATCGCGCTGGGCGTCGCCAAGGTGGAACAAGGACCCGGGGGTGTGGCGTTGACGCTGCACGAGAAGGGCCTGCTGCAGCCGGACGTGCTGCTGCCGTTGCTGAACCAGCGCGGCTCGCCCTATCGGCTGAGTCCCGACATGGTGCTGACGCGCGCTTGGACGCGCGCCGAACAGGACCAACCGCTGGAGGCCACGCGCGATCTCTTGCGGCTTCTGACCGCCTGTGCCAAGAACCCCGCGGCCTTGACGATCGACGTCGCGTTGGAGCCGGTTGCCCCGCTGGCCCTGCCCGCGCCCCAGACTCCGCCCCGCCATACCGGTCGGCGGCGGATCCTCTCCTGAGCCGACCGCGCCATGCTGCACGAGGAAAGATGTTGCGTTTCAAAATGTTCTTCCCTGCCGCCTGCGCGCTGACCCTGCTGGTCGCCGCCTGCAACACGCCCCAGCGCCCCGCCTCGCCCGCGACCGGTTCCGCAGGCGCCGCCTCCGCAGCCGCCGCCGGACGGCCGGCTGACGCGAGTCCAACTGGCGCGATGGTCGCCAAGGACTCGCCGCTGACGGCCGACCAGCGCGCCATCGTGCTGGCCCGGGTCGGCGACCACGCGATCACCCTGGGAGAGCTCGAATTCCGCCTGGCGCAAGAGCCGCTGCCCACCCGCAGCCAGTTCGCCAGCGTGCAGAAGCGCAAGGAGTATCTGGCCCGCATCGTGCAGTTCGAGGTGCTGGCGGCCGAGGCCAAGCGCCGGGGACTGGACCAGCACCCGGAGGTGGTCGAGGCAGCCAAGCAGCAGATGGTGCGCCGACTGCTGATCGACGCGCTCGGCGACGAGGATGCGCCGATTCAGGTGTCGGACGCCGAGCTGCGCGCATACTACGACGCCAACCCGAGCCTATACCACAAGCCGGAACAGGTTGAGATCAGTCACATTCTACTGGCCTCTGCCGCCCAAGCCGAGGGTGTGGCGAACGAACTGCGCACCGAGTCCAAGGGCAGCACCGCCCGGCTGGTCGCCTTGTGGAATGAGCGGGTGTCCGCCCTGAGCCTCGACCAGACGTCGGCGCCCTATCTGGGCAATTTGGGTCTGGTGTCGCGTGAGCCGCCCATGGGTGCCACGCCAGCCGAGCTTGAGCGCCAGAGCCGCGTGCCGCCCGCCGTCATCGAAGCGGCGTTCGCGATGGAGCCGCACGTCGTGGGGCCGGTGGTCGCCTCGGACTCGGGCTATCACGTGCTGATGGTCACCTCGCGCAGCCCGGCGGTCGACCGCACGTTCGAGGAGGTCAAGGACTCGATCCGCGCAAGGGTGGCCAAGCGTGAGCAGGATCTTGCCCGGCAGAAGTACTTGGAAGCCCTGCGCGCCAAGACCCGCGTGGAGGTGACCGACGACGCGGTGCGGCTGCTGGTGGCACCTACGATGGACCGCGCGCCGCGGCTGAAGGGCGACGGCCACAACCACGAGGCGGAGGGTGAAGACGCCCCGCAAGCCCCGCCTGCCGCACCTGCGGGACCGGCCAAGACCCCCACCGCCGCAAAATGACCTGTTTGTGAACGGGGTTGCCGCGTCCGACGACGTGCCGCCCGGGAGCCCGCATGCTGACTATTCGCTTCCTGCCGACCGCGCTCGCTGCCTTTGCGCTTGCTGGCCTGACCGCCGCCTCTGCCGTGGCCGCCACGCCCGCTGAACCGCTGGACACGCGCCGCGCCGCCCTGCCCGCGGGTTATGCGGAGGTCGACGGTATCGCCGCCGTCGCGGGCAACCAGATCATTACGATGGGCGACCTGCGCCGCGCCGTTGGCAGCCACCTGCAGAGTCAGTCGCTGGTCCCCACCGATGCCGAGCGTCCCCGTAGTGAGGCCGATCTGCGGATGCAGACACTGCAATCCCTGATCGACAGCGCCCTGGTGCTGCAAGCCGCCAAGGATCTGGGCCTGACGGTGGAGGACAAGGAAGTCGACGATCAGGTCAACGGCACCCGGAAGAAGCAGGGCTGGAGCGAGAAGGACATGCAGCAGGCGGTGCGTCGTCTGGGCTTCCGCGACCTGCCGGCCTACCGGGGGCATGTGCGCAACGAGCTGCTGCGGATGCAGATGCTGCGGGTCAAGTTGGGCGCCCGGCTGCGCGTGACAGACGAAGAGGTCAAGCGCGTCATCGACCAGGAGAACGGCGGCGGCAAGTACGAGGACGAGGTGCGCAGCCGCCACATTCTGGTGCTGGTTCCGGCCGACGCGAGCCCCTCTGAGGTCGCCCGACTGCGCGAGAAGGCATGGAAGATCCACGACGAGGTGATGGAGGGCAAGAAGACGTTTGCGGAGCTGGCGGAGGAATACAGCGACGACCACGGCGCCGACGAGGGCGACTTGGGCTATTTGCGCCGCTGGACGCTGGATCCCACCTTTGCCAACAAGCTGTGGAGCATGCAGAAGGGCGAGATCTCCAAGGTGGTGCAGACGCCGTTTGGCTTTCACATCATCCAGATGCTCGACCGCCGCCGTGCCGAGGTGAAGGACCGCGAGGTGCTGGACCAGTTCGTCCGCGCCCGCCTGTCGGAAGAGCAGTTCGTGCGCCTGTACCGCGCCTGGATCGAGGAGCTGCGGGCGGCGACGCACATCGAGACGCGGATCTGACGCTCGCGCCGAATCCAAACACACCCAGACACTTGACGGGATCGCGATCGCGGCGATACTGAACATCTGTTCCGTAGCTGCGGGCCGGGATCTCTCCGGCGCGCGCTGCCCTCCTGCCCCGAGAGGCCGCCCATGTCACCCCGCGCCGAGCTGACTCCCCGCCAGCAAAACATCCTGGACTTCGTGACGGAATTCCAAGGGCAGCACGGCTTTCCGCCGTCGATGCGTGAGATTGGCGAGTTCTTCGGCATCCGCTCGACCAACGGCGTCAGCGACCACTTGCGGGCGCTGGAGAAGAAGGGATTCCTGAACCGTTCCGGAAACTTGTCGCGCTGCCTGCAGGTCGTTCGCGAAGACGGCAGCCGTGGCGAGCCCGTGCGCAGCGTCGCGGCCAAGACCACGGCGCGGCCCCTCGAGCGGCGCGACCTGCGCGGGGGTCCGGCGGGGACTCTGATCACCGTGCCCATTCTGGGAAAGGTGGCCGCCGGGTTGCCGCTGCTGGCGGTCGAGCAGGCTGAGGATGAGGTCGTCGTCGACTCCTTTCTCCTGGGAGGGCCGGGCGAGGTCTTTGGCCTGCGGGTCGTCGGCGAGTCGATGATCGACGCGGGCATCATGCCGGGCGACTTCCTGTTCGTGCGGCGCCGCTCGATCGCGCTGTCAGGGCAGATCGTGGTGGCGATGATCGACGGCGAGGCCACGGTCAAGCGCTTCTTCCCCGAAGGCGACGTCATCCGTTTCCAGCCCGAAAACAAGTCGATGCAGCCGATCTTCGTGCGCCGGTCGCAGTTTCAGCAGTGCGACCTGTTGGGCACCGTCGTCGGCGTGTACCGCAAGCTGACCTGATGTCGCTGCGACCGCCGCACTTTCTGCCTTATCAGGGCAGCAAGCGTCTGCTCGCGCCGCAGATCCTGGCCGTGCTGGGCAACCGCCGTTTCCGCCGCATCTACGAGCCCTTCGCGGGCTCCGGCGCCGTGACGCTGGCCGCCGCCCACCGCAACCAGGCCGACGCCTTCGTGCTGGGCGACTCGCTGCGGCCGCTGGCCGACCTGTGGCGGCAAGTGCTGACCGACCCCGCGACGCTGGCGCAGGGCTACGAGCGGCTGTGGCACGCGCAAGAGTCGGACCGCGACGGCCACTTCCTGAGCATCCGCGCAGAGTTCAATCAGTCCGCCAGCCCCTCCGCGCTGCTGTACCTGCTGGCCCGCTGCGCGAAGAACGCCCCCCGCTTCAACCAGTCCGGAGCCTTCAACCAAGCCGAGGACCGTCGCCGGCGCGGCGTGCACCCCGCGCGCCTGACACCACAGCTGA
Organism: Myxococcota bacterium; assembly: GCA_049317445.1. Lineage (GTDB taxonomy): Bacteria > Myxococcota_A > UBA9042 > UBA9042 > UBA9042 > CAJBNH01. The sequence continues at coordinate 10,887 of JBMOIG010000016.1, forward strand.
TGCAGGTGGCCGCGCTGCTGCAAGGGCGGTGCGAGGTGCGCGACGGCGACTTTGCCGACCAGCTGCGGGATGCGGGACCCGAGGACCTGGCCTATCTCGATCCGCCGTATCAGGGCACGTCCGCCGGCCGCGACCGCCGCTACCACCAAGGCCTGGACCGCGAGCGGTTGATCGTCGAGCTGCAGCATCTGATCAACCGCAAGGTGCCCTTCCTGTTGAGCTATGACGGCCGGACGGGCGACCGCAGCTATGGCGAGCCGCTACCGGCGACGCTGGGGCTGAGGCATCTGGAGCTGCACGCCGGACGCAGCTCGCAGGCGACGCTGGCGGGGCGCACGGCCGAGACGGTTGAGTCGCTGTATGTGTCGGGGGGGATGTAGGGGGGGGGGAGAAGCGCTGGGATCGCATCATCGCTTGATGGTCCGCCAACCCGGGACGGTGGAACGGACCTGAGGCCTGTAGCATTTCACCGCCCCCAGCATCCGGAACTGGCGACAACTACAACCGCTTCGCCGGCCCCGTGAGGCCCGTTAGTCGCGAGCCCTTCCGTTCGTTGGAAACTGGGGCATTTCACACCGCCGACGTCGGCAGTGTGTGGAATGCCTGTGAACCTTTGACTATTTTGATCAGGGAATTTGCGGCGTGGCTTCGGGGCACGCGTCGTCGTCACGGAGTCTCGGTTGTCACAAGACTCCATCGCGCCGGCGCCGGTGCCCGGTCAGGGACGAGGACGTGCGACTGGCGAGGGGCTGAGCGGCCCGGCCCTCGCGGCCGCCCACCGCAGGCTGGTCACGACCTCGCCAGACGAGGCTCGCGCCGGCGTCCGAGGGTAGTCGCTCCACAATCATAGGGTTGCACGGTGTTGCCGAGTTGGCCCGCCGGCGGGGCCTCGTGCCGGCTGTTGACGTCTCCGGCGGCGGTGATCTCCTGGGCGCCTCGTGTCCGTGCGCGGGCAAGGCTCAGCGCGCCAGCCTGGTCCACCACGCCGGATCCGAGGCGTCCTTTGGGGTGGCCAGACTCGGTCGGGGACCTCCCCATCCCTGCGATCAGGAAGGCAAAGAGCAGGGCGGTGCGTGGGCGCCAGGACTTTGCCGCGTCGGTCGACAGGAGGCTCGGGTTCAAGGAGCGAGTCCTCGAGGTCGGGCAAGAGCGCTCATCACCAAGGACTGCAATTCAGGTGCCACAGGATGCACGGAATCTCCGCGTGTCTTCATGATGCTTCGTGCGATGACCCGCGAGGCCGGCGACGCCCGTTTCCACACTTGTCGAAATTTCCTACATGTTCTCGACGGGGCAGGATGGTGTCGGCTGGCTCATGCTAAACTGTAAACTGCTCATACCTGACACCTCTGACTCTAGGTCGTCGTGATTCACCAGTTTGAAGTACGTCGCCATCGAGGCTCCTCTGGGTTGCTGTAGCTTGCCTGTTGCACGTGCCGGCGAGGTTGCCGAGGCCGACGGTAGTGCTGCCAAGTCAAGGCTGCGGGCAACTGCCGGCGGCCTTTGTCACGCCGACCGCCGAGATCTCCGCCGTCTGCACGCCGGGGGAAGTCGCGACCACGGAACTTGCGCTGTTCACATACCACAGGACGAAGTCCTGCGGCGTTGGCTTCCAGGCAAACTCGGGTACGAAGCCGGCTTTGTAGGCGGCACCCGTGCGCGCCCGAAAAGCGAAGAGCTTCAAGTTCCCGCCGCAGACGTACCCACCATCACACGACCACGGCGGCGCCCCCTCGTTGCCAAGCCACAGGCCCCCATTGCCGGAGGCGGCCGCAAGCGGATACGTCACCGGTGACGTTCCGTCGAGCTTCCCGTCCACGTAGATTCGGCGCTCGCCATCGTCCTGAACGAAGGCGAAGTGATGAAATTTTCCATCGTTCCACTTGCTCACCGTATCGACTGAGGCTTGCCAGGCCCAGCCGAGCTTCCCGACCTTGCCCGCATAGGCTGGGATCTTCGACGAGTAAATTCCCACCTTCTGTCCCTGATAGGCCGGGCTGGCATTGGGGATCTTGAGCACGAACAGCGAGTCATAGCCCCCGGAGACCTGAGGAGCGATCGCAGCCCATGTCTCGAACGTGTACGTGCTCGCGGCTGGCCAACTCAGCTTGCTGCTGCCGATGCCCTGATTGTTCACCCCGGCCATGCTCGACAGACTGCATTCGATGGCACAGTTCGCACACCCATCGCCTGCAGACGGGTTCCCATCGTCACACATCTCCGAGCCCTCAACGACGCCGTTGCCGCACACCTGCGCCGCGCACTGTCCTGCCGCACACATCTTGCCCGCCGCATTGCAGTCCGTCGTGCTGACGAGTCCTGTACCCAGGGCGTTGCACGTGCCGGCGAGGGCGCCGAGGCAGGCTGGGGCACTGGCGGTGCACACGGACTGCGCAACGGACGGGCAAGAGTTCTGCCAGCTTGCCCCGTTGCCCAGTTGTGCGGCGCCGCCGCCGGTTACGAGGTTGGCGGCCGAGCTGCCCGCGCCCTCGTTCAGCTTCATCGCAAACAGCGTGGTGGCGTCGGCCTCCATGGCGCCCGGAGTGAACCCGGAGTCAGGGTAGCGCGCGATGTTGCTCGCTCGGACTCCGCCGAACCAGGCTTTGTTCGCAGCAACTCCGGTGTCATCCATGTTCAGTATCGCCGTGCAACTGCCGATGGTCCCTACGCCGACCGCAGTCTTGCCAGCCAAGACGCCGTCGACGAACAGTCGGGTGGTCCCGTCACTGTACTGGGCAACCAGATGGTGCCACGCGTTCGCACTCGGGGCCGCGACGCTCACGGGCGGTTGGCTGACGTATCCGTGGGCCACGAGCTGACCTGAGTACACGGACAAGCTTCCGACGCCAGTGCCGCAGCCCGGGTTATTGTAGGCCCGCCATAGGTGAACCATCTGCGCTCCCGAGCGAGTCGACTCGTTGTAGTTGACCCAGATCTCGATCGTGAAGTTGGTGGTGATCGGAATGCCGGGCAGCGAGATCGGCCCGCCACCCGCCGAAGCGCACGGCTTGGCGCACTGGCTCGAGCACGAGTCGCCGCCCGCCGTGTTCCCGTCATCGCATGTCTCCGTGCCCTCAACGACGCCGTTGCCGCACACCTGCGCCAGGCACTGTCCTGCCGCGCAGGTCTTGCCGGCGGCGCACTCTGCCAGCACGTTGATGTAGCCGCTGCCGTTGGTGTTGCAGGTCGCGGGTTTCTTGCCGTCGCACGCGGGCTTGCCTGGGGCGCATGCCTGGAGGGTACAGACAACGGTCTTGACGATGCCCTGGTTGCAGGTCCCGCAGGTGGAGCCTCCGCAGTTGGTGACCGCGGAGTCTGCGTCCGGCTTGGTGCCCCAAGGGTCGCAGCAGTCGCCAAACGTCTCGCAGTCTGCGTCGCAGGCGCAACCGCTGCCGAGGACCTGGCCGCAAGCCGTGTCGCACACGTGCGCTTCCGCGTAGGCACTGCAGTACCGCCCCGCGTCGCAGGTGCCATACGCGCTTGAGGCCGTACCGGTCGCGTCGCACCGTAGGACGTCGGAGTACTGGGTCGCGTCGCAGAAGACCGTATTGGCCTCGCAGAGTTGCGCCTTGCACGCGCCCGCGACGCACAACTTCGCCCCGCAGGCCGTCCCCGCCCCGTATGCCGAGCCATCGGCGTTGCATGTGGCCGCCTTGTTGCCGTCGCACGCGGGCTGACCTGGCTGGCACACAACCGGCAGGCACGCGGCGTCGCCGACTCCGTTCTTGCCGCAGAACTTGCCACTGCCGCAGGCTTCTTCCTTCACTACCGACAAGCCGTCTGGACTGCAGGTCTTGAGCGTCGCGCCGGTGCAGAACTGAGTCGCCGGCTCGCAGGCCAGGGCCTTACAGATGCCGCTCAAGCACTTCAGTGCGCCGCAGTCCTTGTCCGCTGCCGCAACCGTGCCCGAGCCGTTTGCGTTGCAGGTCTTGACCACGTTGCCATCGCACAGAGTGGCGTTCGCCGTGCATGTCTGCGGCTTGCAGACGCCGGACTCGCAGAACTCATTGCCCCCACACGCCTTCTCGCTCGCCAGCGACAGGCCGTCGGCACTGCAGGTCTTGACCGTGTTGCCGTCGCAGGCGGCCTCGTTCGGCGAGCAGACCAGCGTCTTGCACGCCCCATCGAAGCATTTTTGCGCAGTTGCCGCGCAGTCGGTCGTGTTGTCGAGGCTCAAGCCGTCTGCCGAGCATGCGACCAGCTTCTCGCCATCGCAGTGCAGGCCGGGCGTGCAAACCCAAGGTTTGCAATCGGGCTTGCCGCCGAGAACCAGGCAGGTCGTCTTGTCAGCGCAGGCGACCGGCGACCCGTAGCCGTTGCCGATCGCGTTGCAAGCGACCTTCTGGTTGTTGCTGCAGGCGCCCTGGCCCTGCGCGCAGGCATCGAGTACGCAAGCGCCAGTTTTGGCGACGCCGACCGCCTGACAGTTGTAGATCTCGGGGCAATCGCTGTTCTGCAAGCACTGGGCGCACTTGCCCTTGGGCTGATCGCAGAGGAGTCCGATTTGCGTGCACTGCTTGTCGCTCGAACAGGGTACGAACGCGCTGCAGGTTCCCGCTTCGCAGAGTTCGTTCTTCGCGCAGTCGTTGGTGCCCAGGCACTCTACGCAGCGACCGGCCGCCTTGTCGCAGACCTGGTCACTGCCGCAATCCGTGGACTTCTGGCAACTGAGGAACGGCACGCACTGCTTCTCCTTGCAGTCGTTGCTTGCCGGGCAGTCCGCCGCGGTCAGGCAGGCCGAGCACTCGCCGATCTTCTGGTCGCAGATCGGCTGGTCGAGGCCGTCCGGTCCCTTGGCCGCCTTGCATCCCAGGGAGTTGGAGCAGGCGGTGTAGGTCTGGCAGGCGAGGGCGACGCAGTGCTGGCTGGGCGCGCACTCGGCGTCGGTGAGGCAGGCGACGCAGAGTTTCGTCAGTGGATCGCAGACCTTGCCGACGCTGGTGCAGTCCTTGTCGCCCTGGCAGGCGATGGGGCCGACGGCGACGTCCGGGGCAACGTCCTCGGGGACGTCCGGGACAACGTCCGTTGCGGCATCGACGGCGACGTCGGGGAGGATGTCGGGGGCGACATCGGGCAGCGAGTCCTGGCCGGCGTCCGTCTCGGCACCGGGCACGTCCGTGGACACGTCGAGCTCAGAGGGCACTGCGTCTTCCGGACCTGCGGCCTGTTCCGCATCGCCCCCACACCCCGCAAGCCCCGCCAACAGAACAACAAGCCAAGCCGCCACCGTCACGCTCCACTGCCGCACGATCGAACGCTGCATCTGAGTTCTCCTCAAGCCCATGAAGGCATTGACGCGACTGTTCCCCGTGCGCCTGGGATGCCACCTGACCTGAAGGTATGTCGGTGGCGGGACCGGACCATTGGCCATCAAATCCGTACATAACGTGTGTGCGCCACCAACGTCAACACACACAAAGCGTGTCTCACGCACCCGCCACGTCCGAGCTACCCTCCTGCCATGACCCGCGCCGCCGACATGCTCGCCCACCGCCTTCGCGCTCTGCGCCTTGCACGGGGGTTGACGCAGCAAGAGTTGGCCGACCGCGCGGGCATGAGCCTGAACGCGGTTGGCGCATACGAACGCGGCGACCGCTGGCCGCGACCCGACGCCCTGGACCAGTTGGTGGTCGCGCTGGGCTCCGACATCGACGACATGCTGGGGCCGCTACTGGTCTTTCGCGACCCCGCGGGGTCAGACCACGTCGCTGTGCAAACGCCGCTGCGCCAGCTCGCCCTGCTGCTGGAGCGAGAGCCTGAACGCCGCGTCGAGGTCATCCTGAACGTCGCACGCGTCCTGCTGGATGGCTGGCCCCGGGGCGCGGAGGGCGAGAGGCACGAGGCGTAGGCCGGCCCCACCCGCGTCAAGTGATTGGTCACCCGCCCACACGCTAGACCACCAGCACCCCGGGATGGACCGCGGGCAGGCCGCCCCCGGCGAAGTCCTTGCCGTTGCGGGTGACGATAACGTCTGCTCCTACTTTCTGGGCCGCCTCCAAGGTCACGCCGTCCTCGAAGTCCCGCAGCGGCCCCGCCAGCGCCGCCCGCACGCCCGCGTCCGTCACTGGGGCCACCTGCAAGCGGGTCAGCAGCTGACTCAGGACGACCTTGGCGCGCGCGCTCCCCAGATCCCGTTCCAGCACGTAGAACACGGTGGTCACCGCGTGGGCCGCCATGAAGCCCTGAACCCGGCCAGTCCCGGCGGCGTCCAACGCCCGCGCCGAGTCGCCGACGTGGGGTGCCCGGTTCAGCAGCACATCCAGGATCACGTTCGTGTCATACAGCACCTGCTTCATGGGCGCGCCTCGCCTTCAACCGTGTTTGTGCGCGGTGCGCTGGCGCAGCAGGTCGCGCACATCCTCGTCGGTCCACCGCCCCGGCGACGCGCCACAAAGCTGTCGGGTCCAAGGAGAAAGCGCCTCGCCCTCCAGCCCTTGCGCCCCCAACTGCGCGAACAGGGCCGCAACCGCTTGGGACAGCGAGATACCGTGCCGCGCAGACCACTGTTTGGCCTGCGCGATCAAGTCATCGTCCAGTCGAAGGGTCAGCTTGGTCTGCATCGGCGGCCTCGAGTCATTGTACGTACAATCCTGCACGGGAGTATACGTACGGCGCGACGCGACGCCAATACCAACCGAGGACATGCTTGGGTCAAAGGGCGGACGGTGACTCATGCATCCCAGAGATGCAGGCACCATGCCAGACGCGTCAAACGTCGCAACCTCTTATCTATATGACGTATTATTCGGCAGCGCCAAGGGTCGCGCCCGTTCGCGACAGAGGTCTCGAGACGATCTCGAGACGGTCTCGAAACCGGTCTCAGCACCGGGAGGCGATGACGCCACGCACTGTCAACGGGATGGCCTCAGCCCCGCGTCATCCGCTCGATACGCCCCCGGTAGCCCTGCAATTCCAGGCTGTCCGGGTGGCGCTTCTGCAGGGCGTCCAGCAGCGCAACGGCCGACTCGTGGAACCCGCGCTCGATGAAGAAGTCCAGCGTCGTCAGGTCCTTGGACATGTCGCGCAGGGTCGTGGGCAGCTCAGAGACGGTGTCGGGGCGACGGGCCAAGCGGGGACGCGGCAGCGAGTTGGAGCGGCGGCGCGCCGAGGCGACGGGCGAGGCAGCATCGTCGGCGGCATGCTCGACCGTGGACTCGGGGCGCTTGGGTGGCAGGTCCAGGTCGGACTCGACGGTCAGGTGGTCGGCGAAGTCCTCGACCAAGTCCTCGGCAGGCACCACTGGCAGCATCGGCGGTTCCTCGGGCGGGATGACCGCGATCGGCCGCGACAGACGGTCGTTGCCCCCGTGCGAGGTCGGTGCATCCCAGCGCGACGGCGCCGGCCCCGAAGTGCGCATCTGTTCCTGAACGGGCATCGAGGGATACAGCCCCGTCGGGTAGCGTCGCGCCGGCGGCGGCGGCAGGGGCACGCGGGCCGGCGGCAGGAAGGTCGACGACGGGCGATTGGCGGGCACGGGAACCGGCGCTGGTGGTCGAGGCGCGGGCTGCGCGGCGACGGGCGCCGGGGTCGGGGCGGGCGGCTGTGCCTGCGGCCGCATCGGCGACGACGGACGGGCGGTGGGCGCAGGCGGGCCAATGTGCGTCGCCGCGTATTGGGCCTTGCGGGCGCGGGGCTCGACCACCCGCGAGGTCGGGACGTCCTCCAGCGCGGCATCGGGCAGGTCCGGCAGGTCGTGCATGTCCGGCAGGTCGGGAGGCTCTGGCCGCAACGGCTCTACGGGGCGAATCTGCGACCGACGCGACGCGGCCGATGGCCCTGCGGCCAATTCCAGCACCGTGTCGACCGCGACCGCCGGGCGCATGACGCCCATGTATTCCTTGGCATCCTCGTCGTCCGGGTCCAGACCGTACAGCCGCTGCAGCGTACGATTGGCGTCGTCGGGCAGGCCGTTGCGGCGGAAGGTGCGGAACAGCTCGCGACACAGCGCGGCGGCCTTCTCGCGCTGGCCCAGGGACTCCAGCGTGTCGATGATGCGCTCGAGCAGCTCAGGGTCGCTGGGCACCGCCTCGTAGCACAACACCAGCTTGGACAAGGCGTTGGGGTGCCGGCCAGAGCGCGCATAGTGCAGGGCCAGGTCATGGGCCGTCGTGACGTCGCGGGGATCGTGGTGCACCAGCCGCTCGGCCACCTTCTCCCAATCGTCGGTCTCGCCGCGCTCCAACAGCAGCTCTGCCAGCGAGCGGAACGACTCGATCGCCTCCTGCGACCGCCCGGCCCGACTCAGCGCCTCGGCAAGCTGCAGCCGCCCGGCCAGATTGTCCGAGTCCATGGCCAGCAGCCGACGCAACACTTCTAGCCACTCGCCGTGGCGCCCCGCCGCCTCCAGCAGCCGGCACGCCAGACCGTACTCGCGCACGGCGTCCTCGGTCATGCGCAGGCGGTGCAGCACTTCGCCATAGGCCATGCGCACATCGGCGTTGTCCGGACGGATCCGCGCCGCCTGTCGCAGCACCGCGACGGCCTTGACCTGGGCGTTGCGTGCCGAATACAGCGTCGCGACGATCAGCAGCTCAGCCACTGCCTCGTCCAGCCGACCGATGGCCTGCAGCTGCTCAACCCGCTGCAGGCGGTCGCGGATCTCGACCGCAGCGCCATCGCGACCGGAATCGGCCCTGCTTGACGCGTCTGCTGCGGGACGAGTTGCCACGCGGTACTGCCTGGGGCGCGTACGCCCGGTGGGCCGATGCTGAGCCGGCGGACCTAGCGGTTGACGCGCTCGACGTATCGGCCGTCGCGCGTGTCGATCTTCAGCACGTCGGTCGCCGTAATGTACAACGGCACCTGCACGCTGTAGCCGGTCTCGACCGTCACCAGCTTGGTGGCGCCCTGCGCAGTGTTGCCGGCCACGCCGGGCTCGCAGAAGGTGATCTTGGCGACGATGAAGTTGGGCAGATCAAGCGCCACGGCCTTGCCCTTGTACATCAGGATGCCGACCTTGAGGCTCTCGACCAGGAAGTTCTTGGCGTCGCCCACTTGCTCTGCGTCCAGGTCGAACGTCTCAAACGTCTCTTGGTTCATGAAGTGGAAGGCACCGTCGTAGTACAGGTAGGCCGTCTCGATCTCTTCGCACTGCGGCGTGCCGACCTTGTCGCCGGAGCGGAAGGTGCGGTCGATGGTGTTGTTCGTCTGCAGGTTCTTGATGCGCGTGCGGACAAACGCCGTACCCTTGCCGGGCTTGACGTGCTGGAAGTCGACGATCTCCCACAGTGCGTCGTCGATCTCGATCTTCAGGCCCTTGCGAAATTGCGTAGTGTCGTACATCGATTCCTGTCGAGAGCCGGTCACGTCCGGCGGTGAGGGTCAGGCGACGGGGCCACGACGTGGCGTCCGCTCGCTCGAAGAAAGCAACTCAGGACCGCGGCCCGGAGGTCTGGCGGTCGACCAGCGCTCGCAGGGCGAGCTCGTAGCCGATCGGACCCAACCCCGTCACACGTCCCAAGGCCACATCGGCGAACAGCGACGTCCTGCGAAAAGCCTCGCGGGCGTCGGTGTTGGAGAGGTGAACCTCGATGAAGGGCTTGCCGGTGGCGAGCACGGCGTCACGCAGCGCGACGCTTGTGTGAGTATACCCTGCCGGGTTCAGGATAAAAGCGTCGGCGGTCCGGCGCTGCTGATGCAGTCGGTCGATCAGCGCTCCCTCGTGGTTGGACTGGAAGCACGTCACCGTCGCGCCCAGCTCCCGCCCCAGCGCTTGCAGCCGCGCATCGATTTCCGCAAGCGTGGTGCGGCCGTAGGTCTCCGGTTCACGTTCCCCCAACAAGTTCAAGTTGGGGCCGTGCAGGACGTCGATGTGCATGGCAGTCGTCCTTCCTTGCAGCCGGGGGCGCCGGTTCGGCGCGCGGAATTGCGGTGTTCCCCGCCGGGTGTCAAGCCTTGCGCCGCCGAACGCGCACGGCAAGGCCTACGGCAAGCAGCCCGCCCAGACTCGCCGCCCAGCCAACTGCTGTCCGCGAAGCCCGGCAACCGCCATCTGCTTCCACCGGCGGCTGGCAACCCTGACTGGTGCAACCGGTGCGGTAGGCGGTGCAGAGGCCCGCGCGGTCGTCGTCGTCCAGCGTCGTCTTCAGCGTCTCGCCCGCGGGCGCCGTGGCGTACATGGTCGAGGCGGACACGGTGCTGTGGTCCAAGCCCAGGACGTGCCCCACCTCATGCGTGATCGTATTGGCCAAGCTGTGCTCGCCGGGTCCGCAGCTGCCCGTGCAGAAGTCAAAGCTGCCGTCGTTCAACAGGATGTCCGCGTCGACGATGCGGCCGGTGGTGGTGTTGGACGTGACCAGAGTGAATGCCACGACCTGACTTCCCAACGTCCACTTGCTGGGATCCTGTACGAATTGCACGAAGTTGCCGTTGGTCGGCAGGGGCTCGGTCGTGCACGCGGCGCTGGCCTCGTCACGGCGGCAACCGCAGGGCTGGCCGCACTTGCTACACGCAACCGGCTCGGGCCCGCACGCACCCGGCGGGCCGGCTTGGGCGACCCCACCCCATGCCAGCGTCACGCCCAGCGGGTTCGGTGCGCAGGCCGTCGGTGCGCAGCCGACAGCTTGGGACGACGCGCACAGGTCGCACGTCACGTCCTGCCACGTCTGAAAGCTGGCGCGCACGGTCGAGACGGTGTCGGCCAGCGTCAGCCCGTCCCCCACTTGAGCGTCCAGAAAGTAGTCTATCTGGAAAGGAGTCTTGTTCAGCGCCACGCCTGACGTCACGCCCGGCGGGTACCAGCGCAGCTCACAGCCGGTGCCGTTCTGGGTGCGGTATTGCTTCCACGCGAGCACGTCGCGCGCGGCGACCATCGCCCACACGGCCCCGCACAGCAGCACGCCGGCGAACAGGCCTCGCCTGACCGCTCCGGAGGCTGCGTGCGCTGACAGGCGGTGCGACATCCCGGCTCCCCGACCTTGGTGGCCTTGGTGGCCTTGGTGGCCTTGGTGGCCTTGGGCAGCATACTTGACCCACCCGAAGCGGCAACCCAAACTCCGCCGCCATGTCTGCCTGCCTGCATCCACTGACGTCGCAACTTCCCGCCTCCCCGCCGTTGCAACCGGACGACCGCTCTGCGCCTCGCATCGCGGTGTTCGACTCTGGCGTGGGCGGCCTGACTGTCGTCGGCGCGGTGCACAAGGCCATGCCTTGGCTGGGGATTCGCTTCCTTGGCGACACCGCGCGCTTGCCCTACGGCACCAAGAGCGCAGAGACCGTCGTCCGCTATGCCATTCAGGCGTCTGCGGCCCTGATGCGCGAACCCGCGGCGGCCTTGGTGGTCGCCTGTAACACCGCGTCATCGTGCGCTTTGCCAGCGTTGCGGGAGATCTACGGCGTTCCCGTGCTGGGCGTCATCGAGCCGGGCGCTCTGGCTGCCGTCGAGGCGACCCACTCCGGACACATCGGCGTCATCGGCACCGAGCGAACGGTGGCCTCCCTCGCCTATCCGACCGCGATTGCTGCGCTGGATCCAGATGCCGTAGTCCACTCGCTGGCCACGCCGATGCTGGTCAGCCTTGCCGAGGAGGGCTGGTTCGACCACCCGGCGACCGAGGCAGCGCTGCAAGCGTACTTCGTCCCTTGGCTGGCCGACCCGGCAGTGGCAAAAATCGACACGCTGGTGCTAGGTTGCACGCACTACCCGGTGTTCAAGGCCGCGTTGGGCCGCGTGCTCCTGCGTCTGACCGGCCGCGAAGTGCGGCTGGTCGACTCAGCGCAGGCGATCACCGAACAACTTCTGGGGCTGCTGCCCGACCTGCCGCCGCGGGGACCGGGTCAGGTCGAGCTGCTGGCGACCGACGCGGTCGAGCGATTCGCCAGAGTGGGCGGCCTGTTTTTCCCGGTCGAGCGGGCCAGCGTGCACTTGGTGGATCTGTAGCTAATCCTGGTGCTTCAGCAGCCCGGCGTGCTCGTACTCTTCCAGCAGGTGCTCGGCATCGATGGCGGCCTGGCAGCCCATGCCTGCGGCCGAGATCGCCTGACGGTAGCGGCTGTCGGCCACGTCGCCCGCCGCAAACACGCCCTTGACCGAGGTCTGGGTGTGCTCGACCAGCTTGATGTAGCCGTTGTCGTACAGGTCGATCTTGCCCTTGAAAATCGAGGTGTTCGGCGTGTGGCCGATCGCGATGAATACGCCCTGGCAGGCCCGCTCGCGCACCGTGCCATCGACCGTCGACTTCAGCTTCACGCCCGTGACCGCGCGGCCGTCGCCCAGCACCTCGTCGATCACCGCGTTCCACTCGACGTCGATCTTGGGGTTCTGCAGCGCGCGCTCGGCCATGATCTTCGACGCGCGGAAGGCCTCGCGGCGGTGCACCAGCGTGACCTTGCGGGCAAAACGGGTCAGGAAGTTCGCCTCTTCCAGCGCCGTGTCGCCGCCGCCCACGACCATGACATCCAGATCGCGGAAGAAAGCGCCATCGCAGGTCGCACACGCCGACACGCCGCGGTTGGCGTACTTCTGCTCGCTGGGGATCCCCAGCCACCGGGCGTTGGCCCCGGTTGCGAGGATGACAGTGGCGGTCTCGATCCACTCGTCGCCGACCCGCAGTCGCAGCGGAAAGCCAGAGAAATCGACCTCTTCCACAGCCTCGTCGCGGTGCACGCTGCCAAAGCGCTGGGCTTGCTGGCGGGTGCGCTCGACGAGTTCCGGGCCCGTCACGCCCTCGGGGAAGCCGGGGTAGTTCTCGACTTCGGTGGTGATCATCAGCTGGCCACCCGCCATCATCAGCTCTCCGGTCGGCAGAAAGCCGCCCTCGAAGACGATGGGCTTCAACTCAGCGCGGGCGGTGTAGATGGCTGCGGTCAGGCCGGCGGGGCCGCTGCCGATGATGACGACCTTGTGCATGGGACCTCGGGGGAGAAGCGGGCCGGGCGGCGCGGGGCCACTTGGCCGGAGAAGCGAAGCGCCGCTGCGTTGTTGCAGGGGCGTTATGGCAAAGCCGGGCGACCGCCGTCAACGCCGGTCTGGCCGGGTGCGCAGCGGGTTCGCCCAGTGTTGGAGTCATGTCGCTGTCGAAACGGTGCAGATCCCCCTTTCGGTAGGTCCACAGCGCTACGGTCAGGTCAAGGCGCGGCCTGCTGCGGCGCGATCAGCACCTCGAACTGGCCGTTCGCATCGGTCACGGCGGTGGCCAGCAGGTGTGCGTCCATCGAGGCTCCCGAAGTCCCCTCGTCCATCCCGGGCTCGTCCGGCACCGTGGGCGCCAGCACGTCCACCAGCACGCCAGCGACGGCCAAGCCGTTGGCTGACTTGACGCGGCCCGCCAACACCAGCGGGGGCAGCAACCTCAGCGCCCACGCCACCGACTGGCCCGCCGTGACCTCGTGGACACCCTGCATCGCGCGCGCCAGCCCCGAATGGACAGGCGGCTGCACCCAGATCGCGTAGCTGCCCGGGTCCAACCGCAGCGAGAAGGCGCCTTGGGCATCGGCGTCGACCTCCACCGGTTGCACGTTGCCCACGTCCGCCTCTCCCTCGACCTTGCCGTTGCTGGCTCCGGACGTGACGTGCCGCACCAGCACCTGCGAGCCCGGCACCACCTGCGACAGGTAGTCCTGCACGGTGCCCGTCACCACCATTCGCTCCGGACAGCGCTGCTCGTCCCAGACACCCGCTTGCAGTTCTCCCGTCCAGACCACGCGACCGAAAGGCGACTTCGGTCCCGGCTGCAGCGTCACCACCCCCGGTCCCGGCGAGATCGTCGTCAGCAGGCGACCATCGGACTCCGTGTAGCCCTCCTGTTCGACCCACAGCTTGGCGAATTCGTACGGTGTTCCTTGGGGAGCCTTCAGCAGCCGCACCAACCGCACGTAGGCCCCGTCGATCGGCTCACCCTGCGGCCCCTGCGCAACGACCGTCGTCACCACCGTCGACGGCAGCGGGCCCACATCCAGCTTTCCCAGCGCAATCGGCTCGTTCTTGCCGGCGCCCGTCAGGCTGACCGGATTCTTCAAGCGTCCACTCGGCAGCAGCAGCGGCGCCTTCTCCGCGACGAATCCCACGTCCTTGGGGTCGGGCGGTGGGTCCTTGGGCTCGAACCGCAGCACGCCCCAGGGCGCCGAAGGGTCGACGGCAAGCTCGAACTTTCCCTCCGCATCGGTGACATCGCGGGTGGAGCACGACCGCCCCTTGGGGTCCTGCAGCATCACCACCAGCCCGGGCAACGGCACCTCGCCTGCGACGATGCGCCCGGTCACACGCAAAAGCTGATGCTGGGCAGGCAGTTCCAAGGTCCAGTCGGTCAACGAGCCGCCGATGGTCATGCTCGAGTAGTGGGGAGGGATCTGCCCATTCTCCGGCCAGAAGCTGACTTCGTAGGTGTGGCCAGGCTGAACCCGAAGTTCGAACCCTTTGGTCTCCGACGCTGTGGCATCGAACCGCAATTCGAAGCCTTCTACCTCGCCAGGTGCGCGCGCAATCAGCGTTCCTGGCACCAGCAGACCCGTCTCGGCCAGCTTGACGGCACCGCGAACGATGGCGGGTTCCGTCAGCACCAACGTGTGGGGATCCGCCTGGTTGGCACCGGTCAGCACCGCCTCGAAGTGCTCCAGCAGCAACCCCGAGTCGACGGGCGGCTTCATGCGCAGGACCACGGGCGTCTCGGCCGCCTGCGCGGCCACACACACGCGGCTCGCGTAACACTTCAGGCCCTCGACGCAGTCGTCGTCAATGCTGCAAATGCCGGTCGAGGCCTCGTCGGACGCGATCACGCCACAGCCGCCCAACAGCGCAACCACGCCGAGGATCAGCAACGACCATCGCTGTAGACGGTGGTGGGTCAAAGGCAGTCTCCTTCGTACTCAACCTTCCACTGCAGTGAATCCCACGCGGCACCAGGGGCGAAAGCCAGCGGATTCGTCGCGTCGGCGGGAAGGTCCACGTCTGCCACGACCACGAGAACGCTGTGGAGGGGCTGGCTCTGGTGGGCCTTCTCGCACGGGACGAACAGGCAACTATGTGCGAACACGCCAGAACTGCACGTCGCAGCGACGTCTTTCGAGGTGCCGAGTTCGTAGTCGTAGTACCAGTAGTAGCGCAGCGGTTGGGTGACGTTGACCTGCTGCACGGCGTTCAGCACCGAAAACTTGTACGAAGGCCCCGTGCTCAAGGGGAATCGGTAGGCTTCAAAATAGCTCGGGTACACCTTGTTCTCGTTGATATGGACCATGGCCGTCCCAGCATCCACCTCTTCGACCGGGGCCGGCACGACACATCCGCTGACCAGCAACGCCAAACCCATCGCACACACCCGAGAGAGCCACGACGGGCGCAACCGGGAAGGCGGCGCGGCGCGGCTCCGACGGATAGGCCTAGCGAGATCCGTGCCATGCGGACGATCGCTTGGAATATCCCTTGTATATTCAGCGAGTTGCGCGGCCATGCATCCTCACCGGCGCGAGGGTCGCGGTTCCGGTGCAAGCCCGCAGCATGACATCTGTGTCAGCCAACCGCAAAAAGCGCTTGCGGCAAAGGCAGCGGCGGATGTCGCGGTCCTACTGGCCGGCGCCCTCAGCCGCAAGCTCGGCCTCAGCGCTCTTCAGCAGGCTCTT
Organism: Myxococcota bacterium; assembly: GCA_049317445.1. Classification (GTDB taxonomy): domain Bacteria; phylum Myxococcota_A; class UBA9042; order UBA9042; family UBA9042; genus CAJBNH01. The sequence continues at coordinate 26,439 of JBMOIG010000016.1, forward strand.
GTAGGTCGAGTTGGTCGGGTCGAGCTTCACGGCCTTCTGCAGGTACAGGACCTTCAGCTTGGCCTTGTTGGCCTTCTGGGCCAGCGCCGCCATCTTCGATGCCTCCGCCACGTTGCCCGAGGGCTCGGCAACCGGGGTCGGACGCTTGTCGGCAGGCTTCTCGACGACCGGCTTCTCAACCGGCTTGACGACCGGCTTCTCGACGACCGGCTTCTCGACCGGCTTGACGACCGGCTTCTCGACCGGCTTGACGACCGGCTTCTCGACGACCGGCTTCTCGACCGGCTTGACGACAGGTCGCTTGGCGGCCTCAGCCTTGGCCTTCTCCGCCGCAGCGTTCTCCGCAGCCTTCTTGTCCGCGGCGGCCTTGTCGGCGATTGCCTTCTTCTCTGCGGTCACCTTGGCCTTCTCTGCAGCGTTCCTCGCCTTTTCCGCAGCGACGGCCTTGTCGGAGGCGGCCTTCTCGGCGGCGGCCTGCTTGGCGACCTTGGCGGCGGCGGCCTTCTCAGCGGCGGCCTGCTTCTCTACCGCGGCCTTCTCAGCAGCAGCGGCCTTTGCGGCTCCCGCCTTGTCGTTCGCGCCGGCCCTTTCCGCTGCCTTGTTCGCGGCGGCCTGGTCCTTGGCGGCCTTCTCAGCGGCAGCCTTGTCTGCAGTGGCCTGTTCGGCGGCAGCCTTGTCAGCAGCCGCTTTGTCCTTTGCAGCCTGTTCGGCGGCAACCTTGTCGGCGGCGACCTTGTCTGCGGCGGCCTTCTCCACGGCGGCGGTCGCCTGCTTCTTCAGCAGCGTGGCCTCCGCAGAGCCGGCGTTGAGCGCAAGTGCCGCATCCGCCTTCACCAGTGCCTCACCAGCATTGGAGGCAAGCACCGCCTGACCTTCCTCAACCAGCTTGCGCACCTGCTCTTCCGGCAGCGGCGCAGGCGGCACGGCGGCGAGGGCAGGGTCAACAGCCACAGGAACCACGGGCTCCGCGGCGATGGGGGAAACCTGCGGCGGCAGCGCGGCAGGAGTCGGCTCGACTGCCAGATCGGGCTCCACAGCGACGGGCTCTTCTGCGACAACCGGCGGAGGCACCGGCGGCTGTGCGGCCTTGCCGGTGATCATCCATACGGCCAGGCCGATCATCGCCAACGCAAACACGATCACGACCGCAAGCAGGGTCTTGCTGACCTTGGCGGGCGGCGCGGGCGGCGCCGATTCCTGCAGCTGACGCTCGATCTTGGCGGCCTGCTCGTCGAAGAACACGCTCTCGGCCATTTCGACGCGCAACGTGCGGTCCGTGACGGGGCGCTTGACCACCGGGTCGGTGCGGACGGGAGCGGGCGTGAGCGTGGCCTTGTCGAGCACGGCCGCCCCCGACACCTGAGGCGCCGGTTCGGCGGGGGGAGCCGCGACGGGCGCCGCTTGCACGCCTTGGCTCTCTGGACGGTGCTTCTTGCCGAACTTGCCCTTCTTGCCGTGGTCCGCGTCGTCTTCCTTGCCCTCGTCGCCAGGCTGGGTGGCACGCTCAACGGCATCGGCCACGCGAACGGCCGGCATCTTCAGGGTCGCGTCAGCAGCGGCACGATCGCCACTCTCCGAGCGCCACGAGCCGTCTTGGGTCGGCGCGGGCTCAGAGGGAGGCGGCCCGGCTGGGGGCGGGGCGATCGGAGCCGGGGTCGAGGGCGGCGGCTCAGCGGGCATCGTGAAGACCGACATCTCGACGGTCGGCTCGAAATCTGTAGGCAGCGAACTCGGAACCGCGGCCTCTTCGGCAACGGGCGCGAGGGGAGCGGGCTGTACCGGAGCGGTCTCGACAGGAGCGATCTCAGCAGCGACTGGCGCAACGGCGGCGGACTCGACGGCAGCGGGCTCCACCGGTGCGGGGGCCGGGGCCGCGGGCGACGGTGCGCCCGTCAGTGCGGCGCGGGTGGTGGGAGCCGCCGCGGGCGCCAGCAGGTCGGCAGCCCAAGTGCGTCCGGCGGCTTCGAGCGAAGCGAGCCATAGGGCCGCCGCTGGCCGACGCGCAGGGTCTTTCTCCAGCGCGTCGCCGAGCAGGCTCTGCAAGTCCTTGACACCCTTGAGGGCAGGCTTGACGAGGTCGAGGCGCAGCGGCTTCTCGACCGCCTGACGCTTCAGGGTCATCAGCGGCTGGCTGGAGCTGAACGGCGGCTTCTGGGCAGCCAGCGACCACAGGACCAGCGCCGCGGAATACACGTCGGAGGTCGTCGTTGCGGGCATCGCCTTGCACAGCTCTGCCGCCAAAAACTCAGGCTGACCGTAGAAGCCTTCCGCCGTGGCGCCATTGGAGTACGCAGGCAGCAGCCGCCACCAGCCGGCACCGAACACGCGGGCCGCGCCGGGCAGTGCACCACCATCGACCCACACGCGGTGCGGCCCGAGGTCCAGATGCTGGACACCTTGCACGGTCATTGCTTCCAGCGCGCGACCCAGCGCCAAACCGGTTTGCAGGATCGGAGCGATCTCCAGCTTGTCGCGACGCTTGAGGATTTCGTCCAGCAGACCGCCGGCAGGGGCTTCGGTCGCCAGCCAGGCGCCGGACTCGTCCCGCCCTGCAGCATACGTCACCAGAACGTCGGCGCAGTCGGCCAGCTTGCGTCCGTCGTCGACGATCGCTTGCAGCACGTCATCGTCGATCTGGGCGCTCGACACGACCTGCAGCAACAGGGCGGGGGCCCCGAGGGTCTCGTCCTGCACCAGAAGGAGGTTGCCGAGCTTGCTCTCCTCCAAGCTGGCCTGAACGCTAAACCGTTGGGCGATGCGGAGTTCGTTGGTCATCCGATGTTCCCCTGTGGAGGCCGGGTCGGTCGTCGCGGGCTGCCGTATCACGGGCGGTCGGATCGAAGTCGACAAAACCGAAGCAATCCGCTGCGTGACGCGCGGCACCGTATCATAGGCAGGTGAGGCTGCAAACGGCAATCACCCCCAATGTCGCCGAGGTCGCCCATGGGCTCTCGCTGCGGGACTTGGTCCCATTTCAGGCCGTGCGCACCCCGTCGGCAGTGAAGGGAAAGTGCGACAGACCGATGCGATTGCCTTCCGGATCGCGGATGTAGATGGTCCAAGGGCTCTCGAAGACCACCGGGATGCCGCAGTGCTCCAGATGGTCGAGCCAGACGCCGCGGTTCTGCCACGAGATCTCGACCGCCAGCAAATGCAGGCCCGTCGACTCGTCTTGCCAGTCCGGCGGCTGCGGCACCGAGCGACAACGTTCCAGCGCCAGCACCCCGGTCCCGAGCTTGAGCCATACGCTGCGATCGCCGGTCGGTTGATCGGGAGCGTCGGCAGGCCAGCGTCGGTCGATGCGAAGTCGCAGCACGCGTTCATAAAACCGCACCATGCCCACGAGATCGCGGCACTGGATGGCGATGTGGTGCATCCCGAAGGGGGTGATCGGGGGCGTGGCCATGCGGACTCCTCAAACAGGACACTGTCGCACTATCGACAGGGGGGGAAGGCTCGGCTAATGTTGGTGACCCGATCGCCTGCTGGCGGTCGTTACTCCTTCGAACGGTTCTGGCGGTCCATGCAACACGTCGAGTTCGTGACGAAAATCACCGGCTTTGTCGGCCAACGGCACCCGTCCTCGCTCCGTTGGGGCACCCGGACGGTTCTGGCCGCGCTGGCAGCATTGGCGACTGTGGCCCTCTGCGGCTGCAGCACGCCTGAGTTCGATGCCGTGCGAGAGTACAAGCTCTTCCTCGAGAACGCCAAGCCGGCGCTGGTCGCCATGACCGACGCCCGCAAGGAGCTGTTCGAGGTCAACAACCCGGACAAGATGCTGCCGCTGTTCCGCGACAAGCTGCTGCCTCAGGTCAAGGAGCTCGAGCGGCTGTCCGCCGAACAGGCTCCCCCAATTGGCAAGCTGGGCGAGATCCACAACAGCCTGCGCGACACGCTGGAGACCTACTCCAAGAGCACCGAACGCCTCGTCAAGAAGCTGCAGACCGCCAAGGAAGATGACCGCGAGGCGATTCTGGTGATGTGGGGCGAAGACGACGGCAAGTTCGGGCAGCAGATGGCCCAACTGGTCGACGAGTTGTCGCGCTATCTGGACTCGGTCAAGAACTAGCCCCCGCGCCACTGTCCCCGCTGGCCCACGGCGCTCCATCCACACCGTCACCAAGCGCTCGCTGCCGGTTCGGCGTTGACGCGATCTCGTCTCGACCTAACGGCGGCGGCGACGACGACCCTTTCGCTCGCCCGACGACTCGATCGGCTCGCCGGACGCGGCGGGCTCGGCACCCGGAGCACCAACTGGCAGGATGACCAGCCGACGCTTGTCCGGCGCCCCGAACGAATGCACCTGCACGCCCGGGCTGCGGGTGAGCTGGGCCGTCAGGAAGCGCAGATCTCCCTGGCCAATCGGGCCGATCGCGATCGACTTGTTCAGCCGGGTGACCTTCTGGGCCAGCGCGGCGGCGACCTTGTCCAGACCCTCCGGTCGACGACGGCGGAAACCCTCGGTGTCCAGGCTCAGGCGGGTGCGCTTCAAGGCATAGCGGTTGATTGCCTTGTTCAGGATGAACTGCAGCGACTCGAGCACGCGGGTGTCGCCAGCCGGAAACAGCGCAGGATCGAGGTCGGCCAAGCGCACGACGACCTGATCCTCCTCAGAGCGGCAGTCGATGCCCGGCACGCCGGCTCCCAACAGCTCGAACAGACGAGTCGAGACCTGCTGGGCAACGTCCAGCTTTTCCTCGATCGTGACGTTCAGCCGCAAGCCGCCGCCGTCCTCGTCGTCATCGGGCAGGCTGGTCGCATTGGGGTCGATCGGGTTGCCGGTCGGCTGGATCAGGTCGGCCATGGGATTGGGCTCCTTGAAGTGCGGGACAGGACGGTCGCGCAGCGCGTGCGCGCGCGGGGGTCATTTGACGGCAGAGGCCACGGTCGGGCGCGAGGCCGACAGCTTGGTCTGGATGATGCTGAGCAAGGTGTTGGCGAGGATGTACAGCGTCAGGCCCGAGGGCAGCTGAAGCATCATCAGCGTGAACAGCGCGGGCATGAAATACAGCATCATCTTCTGCTGCATCGGGTCGCCAGCGGTCTGCGGCGTGATCTTTTGCTGCACGAACATGACGGCGCCCAGCAGCAGCGGCAGCACGAAGTAGGGGTCCTTCTGCGTCAGGTCCGTCACCCAGCCGAACAGGGGCTGGTTGTACAGCTCGACCGATGCACTGATGGTCCGGTACAGCGCGATATACACCGGCAATTGCAACAGCATCGGCAGGCAGCCGCCCAGCGGATTGACGCTGTGCTTCTTGTAGAGTTCGAACGTCAGGCGGTTGAGCTCCTGCGGGTCGGCCTTGTCCTGACCCAGCTTCTTCGCCTTGGCTTCCAGGTCCTTGCGCAGTGCGTCGAGCTCGGGCTTGAGCTCCTGCATCTTGCGCATGCTCTTGATGCTCTTGCCCGTGATGGGCCACAGCAGCAGCTTGACCAGCAGCGTGAGCATCAGGATCGCGAGCGGCCACGACCCGAACAAGCCATGGGCGAACTGCAGTACGGCCAGCATCGGCCGGGCGATGACAGCAAACCACCCGAAGTCGATGGACTTGACCAGATCGTGGCCGGCCGTCTCGAGGTAGTTGACGTCCTTGGGGCCGGTGTAGAGGTCGAGCGCCTGCGACTGCACCTGCCGACCGCGCAAGCGCGCCTCAGCCGCCGTCAGCACGGCCACTTCGATGCCGTTGTTGCGGGCGGCCGTAACCGAGGGCTCCAGCGTCTTGGCGTCCAGCGCAGTCTCTTCGGCGCTCGCCTTCAGCCCCAGGGTGTCCAGATCAGCGCGGCAGGAGTTCCCTCCCCAAGTCTTGGCATACCACTCAGGCACACAAGCCGACGAAGCGCCCAGCAGGGCATCGCCAGCCCCCCGCAGGCCAGAGAGAATGACGCCGTTGGCCAGCCAGGACAGGTGCACCAGAGACTGCGGCGCCTGACCCGCAACGGGTGCCGCAGCGACCAGAAAGTAGCGTGAGTCGACGCCGAACCAACTGGGGACGCCGCCGTGCTGCCGGTCCTCTAGATCGGCCTTCGGAATGGCCGTCGCGTCGTGGCGATACCGCTTGCCGCCGACGTAGTAGCCCGCGCCCTTGACGTCCGGCAGACCGGCGAAGATCGCGAAGAAGCCGCCCGACTCGTGATGCGTCGGCTGGAAGCTGGTGACTTCATGGGCCACCCGGAACTTCACGGGGAGCGGCCCCAGGTTCCAGATCGCAACCTCATAGCGAAGGCTGTACGGGTTGGCGGCGTCGGCGAGCCGATAGCGCTTCTGGACGTACACGGGGCTCTGAATGCGCGAGGGGTCCGGCCAGACCAGCACGACCTCGCGGTCCGACTGGGAGACAACGCCAAACCGCCCGTCCTGCTTGACGAATGTGGCAAGGTCGACCTGTCCCAGCGGTCTGACCTGACCCACCTCGTCGCGAATCTGCAGCGTGACCGGGTTGGGCGACACGGCCTCCAACTCGACGCGGAAGGGGTCCCAGCGGGCATCCCACGTATCGACGAGGTCCAGCGGTCCGGCAGCGAACTTGTCCTTGGCCCAAGGGGCAACGCCAGCAGGCGCCTCCCGAGCGCGCAGGGCGAACTGCGGGTCCGTCAGGCGAACCGACTGCAGACCACCGCGGCAGGGCGAGATCGTCCACTGAGCAAGCGAACTCTTGAGCTCGACGCCGACGGCGCCGGGACGGCACGGCGGAGCGACAAACCGAGCCGGTGCCATCGCTTCCACCGGGGTGGCTGCAGCAGGCAGCGCGACGGCTGCGGCAGACGGAAGCACCGTCGGGGAAACGGCCACCGGCAAGTCACCCGCCGGCGCTGCGCCCTGAGTCGGTGCCGCTTCGACCCCCTCAGCAGCGCGGCCAAGGCTTGCGTCGCTGGCCGTCGCAACGAACAGCACGGCGGCAAGCATCAGGATTCGGACGGTCTGGGTCATCGGGTCGTCTCTTTGCGGCGCCTGAACCGCAGGGCGATCAGGCTTGCAGCTGGGGGACCGGGCCGCGCGATGCGACCCCGTCACGGGTGGACTCGTGGGTGAACTTGCCGGGAGGCACGGGGTCGTGGCCTCCCTTGCACATCGGCTGGCAGCGCAGCAGGCGCCACGTCGTCAAGCCGATCGCGCGGTGCAGCGGGTGACGGTGCAGCGACTGCATGGCGTACACAGAGCAGCTGGGTTCGAAGCGACAGGCGGGCGGAAACAGGGGAGAAATCCACCGTTTGTACCCGCGCAACAGCATCAGCAGCAACCAAGCGATCGGCCAACCCGGGCGCAGCTGCCTGCGGGGCTTCCGTTCGTCGGGTGCACCGTGCGATCGCATCAAGAGCCTCCCAGTCGCAGCTGCCGAAGGGTCGAGGTCAACTCGGTCAGGACGGAAGCGAGATCGGCATCGGGCCATGGTCGACGAACGAACACCACCACATCGGTTCCGGCGGGCAAGGTGTGTCGCACGGCGCGGAAGGCTTCCCGGGTGAGTCTTCGCATCCGGGCCCGGTCCGGGGCGTTGCCAACACCCTTGGCGATCGCAAGCCCAATGCGCTTTTCCGCTCCCTGGGTTCGCGCCACCGCCAGCCCCAGGTGTGGTCCTTGGGAACGTCGGCCTTTGCGCAGAACACGCTGGAAATCGGTCTGGCCACCCAGCCGATCACGTCGGCTGAAGCGACCTTGCGGCTGCAGCACTGGGGTGGTGGGGTCGCCCACGGCAAGCCCGGAGATCGTCGCGCCGCAACGGCGCCAAGCGGTCGGTCTCGGCGGATCACGGAGGATCGATGCGTCCTTCCGCGAGCCAACCGGTCACCTCCGCGGGCGACGATCGGTCAGGGACGCGAAACCGCAAGGCGCAAACGGCCCTTGGCGCGGCGGCGGTTGATCACGGCGCGACCGTTCTTGGTTGCCATGCGGGCGCGAAAGCCATGGGTGCGCACGCGGCTGGTATTGCTGGGATTGCGGAGTCCTTTCTTCACGGCACGTTCTCCTGGAGTTCACTCGTCGGTCTCGGAACCCGGACGGGGGGCGAGAGTCTACAGCAAAGTCGATCTTTCTGCCTCGGGAAAGTCGTCCCGGCAGCTCCGAGACCACCGTTCGGCGGTTCAGCGCCGAGACAACCCTGCCGATCGCAAGTCTATTTCCGATTCGGGGGGGAGCGCTCGACCCGATCGCGCTTACCGGCCCTCCGCCCGATTGGTCGCCTTTCACCTTGAAATCGTTCGCGATGTTCGTCTTCCACGCGAGGTTCGGTCTTCCTCCGTCCTCGGGGGCTCTGGCCTGGAAGGAGCGTCTACCGCGTCCAAGCCCGCACGATCACCGCGTTCCTTTGATTCCCTAGTCGTTTCAGGGTGCTTCGAACTCGGATCGGAACAAAGTCCCGCAGCGAAGCAGGGTTAGGAGGCCACAAGAGGGGCGATCTGTCAACGTTCGGGGGCCTCCGTGGAGGGGCCGTATTTTTATCTCCTTGGAGTCTGCTGGGTTCTGCGATCGGTTCGGCCCGACCCCTTGTCGCCCGGGTCCAAGAGCGATAAGCCTACACCTGCTGCACCGCCGAACGGTTTCCGGCCCTAGGCATCGCTCAGCACCGTACCCCTTACACAATCTACCCCCGCAGCCCCGCTGCTCCAGATGCGCGTCGAGCGTCACCTGTTGAGCTTTTGGCGAGGTTTGCCTTCGACCCGGCTGCTGCTGCCGGCCGGGTCTGGCTTGTGTCCGGTCGACTCGCCGGACACCGAGGACGTGATGTCGGACCTTTGGACTCAGGTGCTGGGACAGCTGCGCACCACGACGAAGCGGTCGGTCTATCAGTCGTGGCTCGAGCGCATCGAGCTTGTCGACCAGACCGCCGACTCGGTGCAGCTGGGTGTCCCCGACGACGGCTTCCGCGACTACGTGGCGACGCACCATCTGGATGCCATCCGTGAGAGCCTGCAGAAGCTGATCGACCGCCCGGTGGCCGTCGAACTCGTTGTCGCTTCCGACCTTCGACCCTACAGCCGCCCGTCGATCGACCGCGGTCCTGCTGCACGCAAACCGCAGACCAGCTTGCCGTTCGCCCCCGCCGATAGTGCGCTGCCTCGTGTGGAGACGCTGCCCGCTGCCTCGACCGACGATCGCTTGTCTGGCCGCTTCACGTTTGACTCTTTCGTCATTGGAAAGTCTAACGAATTCGCGGCATCAGCGGCACTCGCCGTAGTGTCTTCGCCTGGTGTCACCTACAACCCGCTGTTCCTGTACGGCGGCATAGGCACCGGCAAGACGCACCTGCTCAAGGCCATCGGACACGCCATTCAGGCCAAGCGCCCGGGCAGCAAGGTGCTGTACGTACCCGCTGAGACGTTTGCCGACGACACGATTCACGCCATGATCTCCAAGGAGCCCTCTACCCGCGCCGACGTGCGACACCAGTACCGCAGCGTGGACGTGTTGCTGGTCGACGACGTGCAGTTTCTGCAGGGAAAGACCAAGACTCAGGACGAATTCTTTCACACGTTCAATGCCTTGCATCATGCCGGCAAGCAGATCGTGCTGTCCTGCGATCGCTTTCCGTCTGAGCTGCAGGAGTTCCACGATCGCCTGCGCAGCCGCTTCGACTGGGGTCTGGTCGCCGAGCTGGCACCGCCTGATCGCGAGCTGCGGCAGGCCATCCTGGTGCGCAAGGCAACCGAATTCGGCATGACGGTACCGCTCGACGTGGTGTCGTACCTGGCCGACCACCTGCGCAACAGCGTTCGCGAGCTCGAAGGCGCGCTGAACAAGCTGAACGCTCACAGTCACATCGCGCGGCGCCCGGTCGACCTGACGCTGGCCCGTCAGGTGTTGGGACCGATGATCGAGCTGCCGTCGCGCAACTTGACGGTTGAGGTCATTCAGCGCGTGGTCGCCCATCACTTCAACCTGAAGATCGCCGATCTGAAGGGAAGCAAGCGCCACCGCAGTGTCGTCGTGCCGCGCATGATCGCGGTGTCGTTGACGCGCAAACACACGGCGTTGTCCTTTCCCGACATCGGCCGGGCCTTCGGCGGTCGCGACCACTCCACGGCCATCCACGCCGTGCAGAAGGTCGACTGGATGCTGGCGACCGATCCGGAGGTTCAGGCGACTTTCCAAGCCCTGGAAAACGCGCTGGGCAAGTAGACGATCGTCGGTTCCCTGCCGGTCGACCTCCGCATCACCAAGTTCAACTTCAACTTCAAGACCTTTCTTGACACAGTCACGTCCGTAGTGCCTGTGGATAAGTCTGTGGACATGTCCCTTTGGGTTGTGGACCGGAAGTGGACCGAACGACCCGCCTGTGAACGGCTTTGAAGGGTTGTTCAGAAGCCCCCCAGTCCCCCACAGGCGTCCCCTTTTCCTTCCACAGCTCGATCGCATGGAATCCGTTATTTATGTTTGTGTTTTTGCGGTTGTCCACCCGTCCACAGGCCTTCCGATCCACACCACCTTATCTAACCCCTGATCCGGATCGGATCGGTGGCAAGGCCGAGAAGGCAAGCTGTGTCACAACAGTCGGGTGGGTCTTTGCAAGCGTGGCCAGACGCGGTAGAAAGCTTCGTTCGCTTCAGAGGGCAGCCAGCACGCCCCGCACGTCAAGGGAGCCAGCATGAAGGTCCGCATCGACAAGGCCGCGCTCGCGGTGCCGCTCTACCGCGCCCAGGGTGTAGTAGACCGCAAGACGACCACCAACGTGACCGCTTGCGTGCACATTTCCGCCGGAGAGGACGGGCTGACGTTCTCGGCGACCGACTACGACGTCACGATCACCGCGGAGGCCTCTGCCGAGGTGATGGAACAAGGTGCTGTGCTCGTGAACGGCCGCGCGCTCTTTGATGTGGTGCGCGCATTGCCGGACGAGTCGATCGTGCAGCTGACCAGCGACGACAACCATCGCCTTCGCATAGAGGCCGGCCGGTCGTACTTCCATCTCAACGGCATCGCTCCGGAGGAGTTTCCCCCTTCGGCGATGGAGGCGGGCAGTGGCAAGAGCCTGATCTGCGACAAGAGTCAGGTTCAGGCGATGTTGCGGCGCACGCTGTTCTCGGTGTTGGCCGACGACAGTCGTCCGGCGTTGAGCGGTGTGTTGTTGGAAATCGAGCCCGAGGCCGCGGGTCAGGCGCGGCTGCGCATGGTGTCGACCGACGGCCATCGGCTGAGCAAAGCCGAGCGCACGGTCGCCGCCACCGACTACGACGGCACCAAGCACCGCTGCATCGTGCACCGCCGCGGCGCCGCCGAGTTGCAGCGCATTCTCGACGGCAGCGACCCGTCGGTTCGCATCGAGTTTGTGGGACGCAACGTGGTCTTCTCCAGCGACAAGGCGCGGTTGCAGATCCGCCAGATCGAGGAGAGCTTCCCTGACTACAGTCGCGTCATCCCGGAGCGCGGCGATGCCGTCATCACGTTGGCCACCAGTTCCCTGCTCAGTTCGATCCGCCGGGTCAGCTCGCTGGCGAACAACAAGGACGCGACCCTGCGGGTCGAGATCGCCGACGGCATCATGTCTCTCGAGATGAAGCATCAGGACGTAGGCGAAGCACATGAAGAAATCGAGCTGCCCGACTCGGCCGGCGTTCGCCTCAAGGTGGGCTTCAACCCCCGCTTCCTGATGGAAGTTTGCGGCGTGCTGGAGACCGAGAACATCACCCTCGAAATGAGCGACCAGTTCAGCCCCTGTCTCGTCCACAGCGACGAAGAGCCGGGGTCGGTCTTCGTCATCATGCCGATGCGCCTGTAGGCCACCCCCCAGGTCGGACAGACTGCCCGACGCTTCGCGGGCGCCGGCAGGAAACGCGCGGAATCCATGCACATTGGGCGCTTGTACGCTGAGGCCTTCCGCAATCTCGACACCCTCGAGTGGCGGCCGCACCGGCATTTCAATCTGATCACAGGCGACAACGGCCAGGGCAAGACCAACTTGCTCGAAGCGCTGAGCGTGGCGGCTGGACTGCGCAGCTTTCGCACCGCAAAGCTGGGCGATTGCGTGCGCTTTGGAGCCGACAAGGCGACCGTGGCCGTGCAGCTGGAGCGTCAGGCCGTGCGCGTCGATCTCGCCGTGCAGTTCCGCGCTTCCGGTCGACGGCTGTTTCTGGATGGTCGAGCGGTGTCGGGGGCGGCGGACTACTTGGGACGCCTGGTCGTCGTGCTGTTCGTGCCTTCGGACCTGCACCTGCCGCACGGTGAGCCCGACCAGCGCCGGCGCTATCTGGACCGCGTCGTCTTCAACCACGACGCCGCGCACCTGCTGGACCTGCGGCAGTACGAACGGGTGCTGACGAGTCGCAACGCTTTGTTGAAGCAGCACAAAGTGACGCCCATTGACCCACAGATGCTGGACGTCTACGACGTGCTGCTGGCCCGTCACGGTGCAGTAGTGGCGCGGCGGCGTCTGGATGTGTTGAAGCACTTTACTCCGCAGGTTCGCGAGGTGTTTGCGTGCTTGGCTCCGGCTGGACTCGAAGCAGACTTGCGCTATGTTCCCAAGGGTTTTGCTTCTGAAGAGGCGGCCGATGAAGCCACCCTGCTGCTGGCCCTGCGCGGTCAGCGCACGCGTGATTTGGCGCTGGGCTACACCTCCCGCGGGCCGCACCGCGACGACCTCGAGTTTGTGCTGGCGGGACGCCCCGCACACGCGCACGCCAGCCAGGGCCAGAGCCGTACGTTGGTGCTGGCGCTGAAGATTGCCGAGATCCAGAGTCTGGAAGCGGCCTTGGGTGAACCGCCGGTGCTGTTGATGGACGATGTGTCAAGCGAGCTGGATGAACACCGCAATCGTGCGCTGATGACGTGCATCGACGCGCTGGGCGGTCAGGTGTTTCTGACGACGACCGATGCTGCTCACATCCGGGTGGCAGCTCCCCGGCAGATTATGGACATGCGATCGGGCGCGCTGCACCCCGGGCCGACGTTCGGCCGCGGTGGTCAGGGTTCGACCGGTCCAGAAAACGAACTACAAGACATTACGGGAGGTTCCCAATGAGCTTCTTCCGCATTCAGGGCGGCGTCCCCCTGTCGGGCCGCACCCGCGTCTCGGGAAACAAGAACGAGGCGCTGCCCGCGTTGGCCACGGCGCTGTTGACCGACGAGCCGGTGATCCTGCGCAACATCCCGGACATCCTGGACGTTCGCGTCATGATCGACATCCTGCGCAGCATGGGCTCTGAGGTGACGTGGCTGGACGACCACGCTGTGCGCATCGTCACCCGCGACCTGCTGACCACCACGCTGCCTGAGTTGGGGCGCAAGGTGCGCGCATCGATCCTGTTTGCCGGTGCGGTCTTGGGCCGCGCCAAGCAGGTCGAGCTGCCCCCCCCCGGAGGCGACGTCATCGGTCGTCGTCGGCTGGACACCCACTTCGACGGCTTTCAGGCGCTGGGGGCGAAGTTTGAGGTCGGCGAGACCTTCAAGCTGCACGCCAACGAGTTGCGCGGTGCCGAGATCTTCATGGACGAGGCGTCGGTGACGGCGACCGAGAACTTGCTGATGACGGCCGCGGTGTCCAAGGGCACGACGGTGCTGGACAATTGCGCCTGCGAGCCGCACGTCCAAGGCATCGCCCGGCTGCTGAACGCGATGGGAGCGGACATTCAGGGCATCGGCACCAATCGCATCGTGGTGCAGGGCGTCGACAAGCTGCACGGCGCCGACTTTCGCATCGGCCCCGACTACCTCGAGGTCGGCTCGATGGTCGGTCTGGCGGCCGTCACCGGCGGCGAGCTGCTGATCGAGGACGCGGCACCTGAGCACTTGCGCATGATCCGCCTGGTCTTTCAGCGGCTAGGTGTCGAGACGATCATCCGCGGTGCCGACCTGTTCGTGCCGGGCAACCAGAAGTTGGAGATGCGTCAGGAACTGCACGGCGGCGTGTCCCGCATCGACGACGCGCCGTGGCCGCAGTTTCCCACCGACCTGATGTCGATCGCCATCACGGTCGCCACCCAGAGCAAGGGCACCGTCCTGTTTTTCGAGAAGATGTTCGAAGGGCGGATGTTCTTCGTCGACGCGCTGATCGGCATGGGTGCCCAGATCATCCTCTGCGACCCGCACCGCGTGGTGGTGGCCGGGCCCACGCAGTTGCTAGGCTCTCGCGTGCAGAGTCCCGACGTGCGCGCGGGAATGGCGTTGCTGATCGCGGCGTTGTGTGCTCAAGGGACGACAACCATCCACAACATCCGCCAGATCGACCGCGGCTATGAGCGCATCGAGCAGAAGTTGCAGGCGTTGGGGGCGAAGATCGAGCGTGTCGAGGAGGCTTCGTGACAGCAGGCAGGACCGGCGCGGACTTGCGAACGGCTCTGGCCGGCTCGAAGCGGATTGTGGTCAAGGTGGGTTCGCAGGTCCTGTGCCAGCGCGACGGCAGTCTGGACGACGCGGTGTTTGCTGAATTGTGTCGTCAGCTTGGGGTGTTGCGGGCTGAGGGGCGCGAAGTTGTGCTGGTGAGCTCTGGCGCAGTGGCCTCCGGAACGGGTGCGGTGGCGCAGTGGCACCTGTCGCGGCCCGGGTCGCCTTCGGCTGGTGCCGTCTTGGGCAAGCAGGCGCTGGCGGCCGTCGGCCAGCCGCTGCTGATGGCCAGCTACCGCGACATCCTGGCGGGCAACGGACTGCAGGTTGCGCAGATCCTGCTGACGCACGCGGACTTGGGCAATCGCGGCCGATTCCTGCACGCCCGACGCGTCATGGGCGAGTTGCTGGACGCCGGCATCCTGCCGATCGTCAACGAAAACGACACCGTGGCGGTCGAGGAGATCAAGTTCGGCGACAACGACGCGCTGGCCGCCCAGGTCGCGCACGTGGTCGGCGCCGACGCACTGGTGCTGCTGACCGAGGTCGCTGGCCTGTACACCGCCGACCCGCACACCAACCCTTTGGCGAAGTTCGTGCCGGTGGCCGACATCCACGACGAGGCGGCGCTGCGGGCGGCAGGTGCCGGAACCAGCCAGTTCGGCACCGGCGGCATGCGGTCCAAGGTGTTGGCCGCCCGCAAGGCCGGAGAAGTAGGTGTGATCACCGCCATCGGCAGCGGCAAGACCCCCGGTGTGCTGACGGCCATCCTGAGTGGCGAGACCGTGGGCACCGTGTTTCGGCCTGCCGGACGCAAGCTGACCGGACGGCGGTCGTGGATCGCCACGTCGGTGCGACCGCGCGGGACGCTGTACCTGGATGACGGGGCGGCCCAGGCGCTGCGCACGGGCGGCCGTTCGCTGCTGCCGATCGGTGTCGTCAACGTCGAGGGCAAGTTCGCGGTCGGCGACCCCGTGCTGGTGTGCGACTCGGACGGGCAGCCGATCGGCCGAGGGTTGAGCCGGTACGACAGCGAAGACGCCCGGCGGGCGGCCGGACGACGCACGGACCAGATCGCCAGCGAGCTGGGGTGGTTGCCGGCCGCCGAGCTGATTCACCGCGACGACTTTGTGCGGGACGTATAGCCGGGCTTCTCCGCGGTTCGCGGTGAAACAGTACAAAAAGCACAAACATTTTGAACAGTTGGATCATCGAGTCCGGCCCCTTTCGGAACCGCGCCCGACCGTGCTAGATCCGCAGACGCTGCTGGGGCCCGCGTTGCCCGGCCGCTGCACTCGGAGGCTGCATGCAACCCAAGGTCCGGATCCTGATCGTGGCCGCCGCTGCCCTTGCTCTCGTCGTGCTTGCCGTTGCCTTGTGGCCGACCGATGCCGACACGGATGCCAGCGTTCCGACCACCGGAGCCGCCTCGAGAGCTGCGACAGCGCCCGCAGGCGGCGATCTGGCCCTGCCCGGCACGTGGGTCGATGTCGCGGCCACCCCTCCCAGCAACGGCAGCGTGCCGCTCATCATCGCCCTGCACGGCCGTGGCGATTCGGCGGAGCACTTCTCAGCCATTGCCGCTCGCCTGGCACCCGGATTCGATTGGCGTTTTCTGGATGCACCCCTGCCGTTTACCGAGGGTCACCAGTGGTTTCGCGCCGACCAACCCGACGCCGGGCGAGCCGATTTGGAGGCGTCGCTGCGGCTGCTGGACGCCCACGTGCGTTCGGCCGGGCGGACCGTGGCGTTGGTGGGCTTCTCGCAGGGGTGCTCAGTGGCGGCGCACTACGCGATCGAACATGCAACGGCAATTCGCGCCGTACTGTGCATCGGGGGGGCGCTGGTCTATGCGCATGAGGCGCCCAGAGAAGGACGTGCCCCTGAGATGCTGTTCGTCCACGGCACCGACGATCCGATCGTGCCGATCGACGCCGCTCGCCGCACCGTGCAGTTGCTTCGTTCCCGCGGCTATCGCGCGGCGATCGTCGAGCACAATGAGGGCCACGCGATCCCCGAGACGCAGATCGTTCGTCTGGGTCGGTGGCTGGAGCGCAAGGCCTCCGCCGACTTGTTGCGGCGGCCTCGCCTTCCCCGCCCAGCCGGTAGCCTGCCCACCCGCTGACGCAGGGACGGGTTGTTGCGCGGCAGTCGCGCACCGTTGGACACCGCGCCCCGGCCCGTCCTAGACTTGCCGACAAACTCGCACGGTCGCCCCCTGCGGTCGGCCCCACCGGGCGTTTTCCCCCCTGAACTCCAGAGGTCCAGCATGTCGATTCATCGCATCCAACGCGTGGGCGTCATCGGCGCCGGTGTCATGGGAACGGGTATTGCGACTCACCTTGCCTCTGTTGGGCTAGACGTGCTGCTGGTCGACATCGTGGCGAAGGATGCACCGGCCGCGACTGCCCAGGACCACAAGGATTTCCGCAAGGTTCGCGCGGCCCGCAACGCGGTGGCCCAAGGCGGATTGGACCGTGCGCTCAAACTCAAGCCCGCGCCCATGCAGCGGGCGGCCGACTTGGGGCGCATCGGGGTAGGCAATCTGGAGGACGACCTGCAGAACCTGGGTCGCTGCGACTGGATCGTCGAAGCTGTGGTCGAGCGCTTGGACATCAAGGCGGCGGTCTTCGACAAGATCGAGGCACACCGGCAGCCGCACACGATCGTGACGTCAAATACGTCCGGCATTCCGCTGGCAACGATGGTGCAGGGACGCAGCGAGAGCTTCCGCAAGCACTTCCTGATCACGCACTTCTTCAATCCCGTTCGCTACATGAAGCTGGTCGAGATCATCGCCGGCGCCGACACCGACCCCGCGGTGACGGCCAAGATCACGGCGTTCTGCGAGATCGATCTGGGCAAGGGCGTGGTGATCGCCAAGGACACCATCAACTTCATCGCCAACCGCATCGGCGTGCACGACATGATGCGCGCGATGAAGGTGTGGCTGGAGGATGGCTACCGCATCGACGAGATCGACGCGATCTGCGGCGAGGCGCTGGGTCGGCCGAAGTCCGCCGTGTTCCGCACCGCCGACGTCGTGGGTCTGGACACGCTGGACCACGTGGCGCGCAACTGCTTCGAGCATCTGCCGAACGACCCCAATCAGGCCCTGTTCGTCATGCCCGCCGTGGTCAAGCAGCTGATTGCGGCGGGAGCCACCGGCCAGAAGGCGGGCGCGGGCTTCTACAAGAAAGTTGGCGCGGACATTCAGGTGCTGGACCCGGCGGCCGGCGGCTACGTCTCGCAGATCAAGCCGGACTGGGACTCGCTGAAGAAGGCCGCAAAGACCCGCGACGTCGCCACTCGGGTGCGCGAGCTGGTGGCGGCCGAGGACCGTGCCGGGCAGTTCGCGTGGAAGGTGCTGTCGGCGTCGCTGGTGTATGCGGCGGACCTGCTGGGCGAGATCGCCGACGACGTCGTGTCGATCGACCGCGCGATGCGCTGGGGCTTCAACTGGACGCTCGGGCCCTTCGAGACTTGGGACGCCATCGGTGTGCGGATGGTCGCAGAGCGGTTGCGGCGGGAAGGACGAGCGGTGCCCAAGCGCGTCGAGGCCCTACTGGCGCGCGGCGAGACATCGTTCTACGCCAAGGCCGACGGCAAGACGACCCAGCTGCGGGCGCTTGGCGATCGCATTGCGGTGCCTGCACTGCCCGGGCTGCACCTCGCGGACTTGCGCGCGGCCGGCAAGGTCGTGGCCGAGAACCCCAGCGCTGAACTGATCGATCTGGGCGATGGCGTGCTGTGCCTGTCGTTCCGGTCGAAGATGAACGCGCTGGACGACGCCATCCTGCGCATGGGTCATGAGGCCCTGGAGCGCATCGACCGTGACGGTTGGGCGGGACTCGTGATCGCCAATGACGGAGCGAACTTCTCGGTCGGTGCCAACCTGGCGATGATCGGCGGCTTGGCCAGCGAGGCGAAGTGGACCGAGCTGGAGGGCGTGGTCGCGGCGTTCCAGAACTTCGTGATGCGCCTGAAATACTCGCACTCGCCCGTCGTGACCGCGCCCCACGGGATGACGTTCGGCGGCGGCTGCGAGATCGCCATGCACGGTTCGCGGATGCAGGCGTCGTCCGAGACCTACATGGGTCTGGTCGAGGTCGGCGTGGGTCTGCTGCCCGCGGCGGGAGGCACCAAGGAACTGACGGTGCGCGCGCTCGAAGGCATCCCGGTGGACAGTCGCTTGGACCGCACGCTGGCCCTGCAGCGGGTGTTCGAGACGATTGCGCTGGGCAAGGTGTCGACCGGTGCCGGAAATGCCAGAGAAATCGGCTTTGTGCGCAACGTGGACGCTTACAGCGCCGACCCGGAGCAGCGCATTGCCGATGCCAAGCGGGTCGTGCTGCAGCTCTCGCAGGCGGGTTACCGGCCACCGCCACCGCCCGACAACTTGTTGCTGCCGGGTGCCGAGGGCATCGCGTTGTTCGATTACGCCCTGTACGCGTTCAAGGTCGGCGGTCAGGCGAGCGAGCATGACTGCGCGGTCGGCCATCAGGTGGCACGCGTGCTGTGCGGCGGCGAAAGCGGTGGGCTGCGGCGTGAAAGCGACCTGCTGGACCTCGAGCGCGAGGCCTTCCTGCATCTGTGCGGCCTGCCGAAGACCCGCGACCGCATCGCCCACATGCTTCAGACCGGCAAGCCCCTGCGCAACTGAGCATTCTTCCCCATCTCCCGGCGTGACGTGCCCGTGGGCCGCGCGCTGGACCAAGAGGTCGCCGTGCAGAACCAGACTCCCGTCATCGTGGCCGCCATCCGTACGCCGATGGGCCGTTCGCTCAAGGGTAGCCTTGCCCGCGTGCGCCCTGAGGATCTGGCCGCCTTGGTCATCCGCGAGGTCGTTGCGCGGGTGCCTGGCCTGAAGCCGGTCGAGATCGAGGACGTGATCCTCGGTTGCGCCATGCCCGAGGGCCCACAAGGCATGAACATCGCGCGCATCGCCGCCTTGCGCGCAGGCTTGCCGGTCGAGGTACCGGCGGTCACCGTCAACCGCTTCTGCTCCAGCGGCCTGCAGGCGATCGCACAGGCGTCGGAGCGGATCGCGGCGGGCAACGCCGACGTCATCATCGCGGGCGGCGTTGAGAGCATGTCGCAGGTGCCGATGGGCGGCTTCAAGGTCGCACCGCACCCGGCGACGATTCGCGAGTGGCCAGAGGTCTATATGCCGATGGGCAACACCGCCGAGCTGGTGGCTCAGCGGTACGACATCTCGCGCGCCGACCAGGACCAGTTCGCCTATCGCAGCCAGCAGAAGGCCGGGGCCGCGATGGCGACGGGCGCGTTTGACGCTGAGCTCGTCGCCGTCGACCTGCCCGACGGCAAGCTGACCAAAGACGAGCTGCCCCGCCCGGAGACCACGCTGGAAAGTCTGGCCAAGCTCAAGCCCGCGTTTCAGGCCAACGGCTCGGTCACAGCGGGCAGCTCCAGCCCGTTGACCGACGGTGCCGCCGCCGTCGTGGTGATGTCGTTCGCCCGTGCCAAGGCCCTGGGGCTGCCGATCTTGGGCATTTTCCGCGGCTTTCAGGTGGGCGGCGTCGCGCCGGAGGTCATGGGCATCGGTCCCGTGGTTGCGGTGCCGAAACTGTTGCAGCGTGCGGGTCTGAAGCTGTCGGACATCGACCAGTTCGAGCTGAACGAGGCCTTCGCGGCGCAGTCGCTGGCCGTCATCCGCACGCTCGGACTCGACGAGTCCAAGGTCAACCCGCTGGGCGGCGCGATCGCGCTGGGTCACCCGCTGGGGGCGACCGGAGCCAAGCTCACGGCGACGTTGCTGCATTCGTTGCAGCGCACGGGCGGTCGCTACGGCATCGTCACGATGTGCGTGGGCGGCGGCATGGGCGCGGCCGGTCTGTTTGAGCGGCCCAGGTAGCGCTGCAACGGGCGCAACGGTTCGCCCGGAGGACCTGCGAGATGGCCAGCGATCCAGCACAACCCCAAGATGCCGTGGAGGAAATGGACCCACGTCGCTGGGCATCGATCGTCGAAGTCACGCTCGCGACGGCGCTGGCTGGCCTTGGGATTCTGGGCATCGAGAAGCTGTCGGTGGCGGTTCCGGCGGTCGGCAGTCAGGCGGGCGCGCTGGTGGCAGCTCTGTTCGTCGGCATCGCGCTGGTGGCCGGTCGGCTGCGGCGGTTTCGCGGCGACGTGCTGGGGCTGGACGGTGCCCCGATGTGGCATGGGGTGCGGCTGGGTCTGATGGCCAGCCTGATCGTCCTGCCCCTGTTCGCCGTCGGGTTTGACCTGTGGCAGACGCGCGTCGTCGGAACGCAACGGGGCGCGGGACCGGGCTGGACCAGTCCGGGGCTAGAGTTTCAGGGCGTCCCGCTGGTGGTGACGGGCCGGGTGGTCGTGCAAGAGCAGGCAGGGGGCGTGCGGCTGCAGAACGGTCTGGAGAGGCCCGTGCAGGTGTTGCCAGCCTGCCAAGAAAAGGGTTGCGAAGTGCAAGTGTTGCGTCCAGGCGGTCAGGTCCTGCTGCGGGGTGCGGCGCAGCGTCAGTTCGCGGTGCAGGAGGCCGACGGCCGTCCGCTCGACCAGCCCGTGTACGCCGGGGCCGCCGCCGTTCCCCAGCAGAGTCCGCTGCGGGCGGAGCACGGCTGGGCGTGGCTGTTGTGGATGCTGCTGGGCCAGTTTGTCGCGGTGGCGCTGCCGGAGGAGATGTTCTTCCGAGGCTACGTGTTGGGACGGCTGCGGTCCTGCCTGCGACCGCGCCACACGGTGTTGGGCGTGCCATTCGGCTGGGCGCATGTGCTGAGCGCCCTGCTATTTGCCGCCGTGCATCTGTTCGCGGTGCCCGAGGCGCACCGGTTGCTCGTGTTCTTTCCCGGGCTGCTGTTCGCCTGGCTGGCGGAGCGCGGGCGCACGGTGGTCGCCGCCGCCGTTCACCACACACTGGCCAACGCGACGCTGCAGCTTTTGCAACGCCTGTATGGCTAGGTCGATCGGTCTGAATCGGCGACTCCCTTGGCAAGTGGGTCCCTTGCTCGTACTGTAGCGGGCATGGTGGAAGGCCGCGTGACCATGGCCGGAGCAGTGCACGCCGACCTGGTCGACCGTTTGGGTCGGGACCGGGTCGCGATGGGCGAAGCTGCGCGCCGCATGGCGGGCTTCGACCCCCAGGGCCGCGAGGGTCCGGTCGCCGTCGTGCGCCCCAGCAACGCCGAACAAGTCGAACACGTGCTGCGGATAGGCCGCTTGCGCCACCTGCCGGTCGAGGTTCGCTCGCGCCTGCCTGCGCTGTTGCCGGACGACCTGCGCGACACCCTGACGCTCGACACATCCGGGCTGAACCGCCCGCCCGCGATCGATATCGGCCGCCGGGTCGTCACGGTGGGTGCCGGAGTCGAGGCTGCGGCCGTAGACCGCGCCACGCGGCAGGCTCGGCTGTGTCTGCGCGGACTTCCTGCGGAATTCTCCGGCGAGACCTTGGGCGCACTGCTGGCTGCCGGCGAGCCGGGAGAGTTGGGGCTGGGTGACGGCTCCCTGCTGTCCGAAGTCGTCAGCGCACTCATCGTCACGGGGGGCGGTCGCATCTTGCGTCTGGGAGGCTCGGACCTGCTGGGGCAGGGACCGTGGCTGGGAGAGGGAACCCCGGACCCACTCTCGATCCTGATGGCCAGCGAGGGACGATTGGCGGTGCTGTGCGAGGTCACGCTGAAGCTGCACCCGGCACCGCACGTGGCTTGGGCATCGGCCGACCTGCCGTTGGAGCGCAAACACCTGCTGGCGGCACTTTCCGCTGGCCGTGCGGCCACTTCTGCGCGCATGACCGATGCGGTGCTGCTGCACGAGGCCGACAGTCGACTGCGTATCGACGTGCGGGCTGCCACGTGGCGTGGCGAGGACGACCTGCCGCTGGTGACCGAACGGGTGCGCGCGGGATTCCGCCGACACGAGGTCGAGCTGCATCCGTTCAAGGCAGAAGAGAGTCGCGCGCGTCTGGGGTTGCAGCCCGGCGAGTGGCCCCGCGCCCCCAAGCTCGTCGGGCCTGCGCTGGACCTGAGGGTCAGCTGGCCGGACGTGGCGGCGGTGCTGGACGTCAGCGATGCGCTGTACGCAGAGGCCGGACAGGCTCCAGCGCGGCAGTGGGCGCTGGGTCAGGCGTATGTGCGGTTGCGCTGCCTGTTGGAGGGCGCGACGGCCACTCCGCATCCGCTGGTGTTGCGCGCGGCCCATCTGCTCGACGCAGGCGCGATTCCGATCGGCACGGGCTCGCGGCTGCGGCAGTCGGCCCGCGACCGGATCCCCCCGGCAGTCAAGGTGTTGCTGGCGTCGCTGGCCCGCACCTGGGACCCCGACGGGGTGCTGTCGTCCAAGGCCGGGCTGCTCTAGGTCCCGCTACTGCTTCAAAGGTCCACCTCGGACGCCCTTGAGCTGGGGCGCCGGGACGCTGGCCGTGCCGCGGTCGATGCCTGGGAAGTCCTGCTGCCGCAGCGCCTCGAACAGCACAGCGGTGACGGCGTTGGCCAGGTTGAGGCTGCGAACCTCAGGCAGCGTGGGCAGGTAGACCATCCGATCAGCAAAGCGGGCGCGCAGATCGGCTGGAAAGCCTCGCGTCTCGCCGCCGAACACCAGCACGTCGGTGGGGCCATACGTCACGCGGTCGTAGCGCGTCGCCGCGTGGGCCGAGAACAGGTGAAACGTGTGGCCCGGCAGTGCCTGCAGCAGCGCGTCGAAGTCGGCGTGGCGGTGCAGGTCCAGCTTGTTCCAATAGTCCAACCCCGCGCGCCGCACGGCCTTTTCGTCGATCGAGAACCCCAACGTGCCGACCAGATGCAGCGACGTGCCAGTGCCGACGCAGACGCGGCCGACGCTGCCGGTGTTGCCGGGGATCTCGGGCTCGATGAGCGCGATGTGCATGGGTAGTCCGCTCTTTCCTGGGGGGAGGGTCAGAAGTAGTAGCTCATGCCCAAGCCGCCAGAGAATCCGCCGCCCAGCGTCACGAGCACGCTGCCGTCGCGGGTCTCTTGCGCCAACGCGTCTTGCGCCACACCGACGGGCGCGCCGAAGGCCACCGACACGCCGACCGTGCCGAGGACGCTGAAGTTGTCGGACACGAAGTACTCTCCCTGCAACGGAAATTCCACGCCGTACCGCAAGTACGTGTTGGTCTGGTCGGTGGTGTCCACCCGGACGGTGCGGTACTCGATCTGCATCCAAGGCCGTACGCCGGCGGTCAGGCTGGCCTTGGGCTGGTCGCCGATGCGGTAGCCCAGACCCAAACCGACGCGCAGCTGCGTGACGTCGGCGGCATCGACGGCGTTTTCGGCGAGCGATTGCCAGCCGGCCAGCACCTCTGTCGCCACGTTGGTCCGCCAGTAGCGCAGCGTCAGGAACTGCATGCCGCTTGTGGTCGCCAGTGCACCGATGCCCGCTTTCCCCGTCATGTCGCGGGCTTGGCAGGGCAAGCAGCACAGCGTCCCCATCAGCACGATCAAGCGGCCAAGCCACCGCCAACCGCTTGAGCTGCGGGCCCGCGGTGCAGACGAACCGGGGACTCTGGCGGGGATCGGGAGAGCCGTTATCATGCGCGCCATGCTGCCCGTTGTGCGCCAAACCCTCAAGCTCGTCCGAGACTCGCTGCGGCGAGCGTGGCGGTTGCGGCGTCAGGTAGCGTGGGGCCTCGGGGCTTGGCTGGCGACCGTTGCCGTTCCGTACGCATTCCTGTT